>SKTL01000275.1 GCA_007122555.1 Thermomicrobiaceae bacterium
AGCTCGATCACTCGGTCCCACGGATCCGAGCATTCGAGAATAACAGCCAAGTGAACTCCTGCCTGAGACCTTTACTCCCCCGGCCGGTCCGGTTCGCCGAACTCCGGTTTGATATTGTGGTGCTGGTTCTCGTGCATCTGGAGTCCAGCGGCGATCGCCCGGGCAATGTTGAGACAAAGGCGGTCAAACTCATCCTGGGACATACCGGCGGGAGCATCCGGCAGGTCCGCCTTGATCGTCTGAAGAAGCTGTTCGACGGTGTCTGGACGGAGCATAGTTGAGGGACCTTTCATGCTGATGATGTTGAACCAGTTCATCGTAATGCGGCTCTTGGCGCAACGCAACTGCTCAGCCGGACAATTCCAGCCGGAACATCCTGGCCGCATGCGCCTCGACCTCACGGGCGCGTTCCGCGTTCGGCATCCCGGTATCAAGCACATGCATCCGGAGCCGATTGCTATCGAGCGAGACGCTCAGCGTCCCCGGCATCAGGCTCATCGTATTGGCGACGAACACCCGCGCCGGTTCCTCCGTGATCCGGAAATCGAACTCCACATAACCCGGGTCGAGTCGGGGCGTCAGGGCAACCGCCCGCAGCGCGACGTCGACGCCTCCGAGCACCGATTGCACAATGAAGAACGGGATGAACCGCGCCCAGCCGATCGGCGACCAGCTCAGGCCGCTCGACGGTACGAGGATCAAACTGGCTGCGGCGCCTCCAAGCACAGCAATCAGGATCAGGCCCCAGTAGCGCAGGTCTCCGGCCGCAAGCACGAACCAGAGCAGCGTCATCGCCACTATACGCAGCAATATCGTCGAGATTGTCCATTGTCCGGCCAGCGACTTAAGTTCGGCGCGCATCACTGCCACCAGACCATCGACGCAACAAGCAGCACGGTGAGCGCCAGAAAGAACAGGCCCGCAACATCCCAGCGCACCAGCCAGCCTCCGAAGCGAGACGTCCGGCTCCCCTGCTGCGCTTCGGCAAACAGCCCATACCAGCTGGCGCTGAGGGCGGCCACGGGGTCCGGCGGGCTTGGAACAACCTGGTCCGGCTCCGGCGGTCGCGTTTTCGCGAGCGCCCATTCAAGCGGTATCAGCACATCGCCGGCCGGAATGCGAACTGGCCGGATCTCCCGCGGCGTTCGGGCGATCCCCCACCAGATGAAAAAGAGTATTACCCCGCCGATCAGCACTGGCCAGGCTGCGGTCCAGAGGTTTCCCGCTTCGAACGCTATCTCGGCTGATACATCCAGCCGATACCAGACAGGCGTCAGCCAGACCACTGGAAACGACATCAGGACCAGGAGTCCCCAGGGGATCGCCATTCCACGGAATTGCCCGTGTTCGACATGTCCCATCTCATGCCGCCAGATCAGCCACAGAAAACGGCCCATCAACACGGTCGTGCCGATCGCGGCGACCGGAAGTAGCCAGTCCAGCCAGACGGCCCAGCCGTCGGGACCTATGTAGACGCCCTCTTTCAAGGCGGACTTGGCCAGGGCGCCGGTTGTCAACGGCGCTCCAGCAAGGGAAATTGCAACGAGGGCCAATCCGGCCAGCACGATTCGCTGTCTCAGGCGGCTCTCGCCTACTTCGTGCGCCACGCCGACCCCGAGGAAGAGCGCGCCCTTGATGAACCCGTGATGCAGCGCGTACACGGCGCACCCGACCAGCGCGAGTTCCCAGGCGCGCGGCGCGGCCATCCCTACGGCGACCACCGTCGCGACAAACCCCATCTGACTGATGCTGGAGTAGGCAAGCAGCGTCTTCGGATCATCCTGAGTCAGACCGATCAAGACCCCGGAGAATGCTGCGGTGAGTGAGAGCGTAACCAGCAACATTCCCCAACCAGCCAGCTCCGCTTCGCCAATCGGCAGAAACGTGATCCAGCCGAGCAGCCCCGCCTTGATCATCGCTCCACTGAGCACGGCGCTGGCGGCGGTCGGCGCGACCGGATGCGCCAGCGGTAGCCAGACGTGCAGCGGGATCGCCCCGGCCTTAATCCCGAATCCGGCCAGCAGGCAGCCGATTATCAGATCCGAGTGCCGGGATTCCAGAATGCCGCCCCGGATGTACTCCGCCTGGAGCTCACCGGTTGTCCACGCGGCCATGATCATCCCGGTCAGCAGAAACCCTTCGCCGATCACCGCCATAACGATATAGACCTTACCCGCTCGCAGCGCCGCGGAAGTCCGCGTATGCACGACAAGCCCGTACGCCGAGAACGTCATCAGGGCAAACGACGTGTAGAAGGTGACAATGTCCATCGACACGATCAGCCCCAGGTTTCCGGTCATCGTCAACAGGAAAAAGAAGCCGAAGCGATGCTTTTCGGGATCATTCGAGTGGTAGTACCGGGCATAGATGCCCGCGACGGTCCAGAGCAACGCGGTCAGGAGCAGAAAGATCTGCGAAACGTGATCGACGCCGAACAACGACCCGAGCAGCAGCCAGTCGGCCCATGTTTCATGCGTCTGCTCGCGCGGCAGCGCCATGATCAATGATGGAATTGCCGCAAACGACATCAGATTCAGGGCGAGCCGCCTCGCCTTCCCGCCGAACGGGATCATCAATGCCAGAACCAGCGGCGGAAGCAGTATCAGTAGCCACAAATACTGAGTCATCATGGCGAGAGAATCCTCTGGTTCGCAACGATCTCGGCCAGACTCAGCGGGCTATACGCCCAGGCGGCCAGCACGCCCGCCAGCAGGGATAGCCCCGCGGTGGTCAGCGAGGGGCCAAGCAACGACCAGGGCGCTTCGGCGACCTGGAAACGCTCTGCCTCGACTACCTGAATGTCCTCATGCGGCTCACCAAACCAGCCTTTGTAGACCACCGGTAGAAAGTAGGCCGCGTTCATCACGCTACTGGCCACAAGGATCGCAATCACCCAGGGCTGAGCGCTTTCCATGCTACCGATTCCCAGATGCCATTTGCTCACGAAGCCGGCCAGCGGCGGCACGCCGATCATCCCGAAGGCGCCCAGCGTGAAGGCGGACATCGTCAGCGGCATCGAGCGACCAACCCCGGACATCTCTCGGATATCGTGAATGCCGCGAGCCTCGGCGAAGACGCCGGCGCAGAAGAAGAGCGTGATCTTCATTATGCCCTGATGAATGAGATGCACGGTTGCGCCGACCGTCGCCGCCGGGCCGATCAGGGCGGCGCCGAGCGCGATATAGGAGACCTGACTGACGGTTGAATAGGCCAGTCGGCGTTTCAGATCGAACTCGGTCAGCGCTCGCACTGACCCATAGATAATCGTGAAACAGGCGATCAGGGCGAGTGGCAGCAGCACGTTGAGTTGATTGGAGAACTCCAGGCCGTAGACGTCGTAGATAATCCGGACGATCCCGTAGGCGCCGGCTTTAACCACCGCGACGGCGTGCAGCAGCGCACTCACCGGAGCCGGGGCGATCATCGCTTCCGGCAACCAGCGATGCAGCGGAACAATCGCCGCCTTTACCCCGAGACCGGCGATAAGCAGCACGAAGATGGCGATCAACGCAGTTTGATGATCCTCCGAGAGGAACTGGATGCTGCCGCCCGGCTCGAACTCGACCGGTCCGGCAAGCGTCTGCAACCAGATGATGCCGATCAGCAACAGCACGCCGCCGCCTAGCGTGTAGAGCAGGTACGTCCGACCCGCAGCCAGCGCCTCGGGCGTCCCTCGATGCACCACCAGCGGATAAGTCACGACGCTGAGCATCTCGTAGAAGATCAGGAAGGTGATCAGATTGCCCGCCAGCGCGATGCCGATCGTCGCGGTGACGCAGAGGCTGAAGAATCCGAAAAACCGGGTGCGGTTGGGCGAGTTCTCCAGGTAGCCGATCGCGTAGATCGTGGTAATGAACCACAGGATCGAGGAAAGGCCGACCAGCATCAGCGAGAGCGGCTCAACCCGGAGCAGCAGCTCCTGGTCATGCAGGAAGGGCAGACGGGCTTCGTAGGTACGCCCTTCGGCGAGCACGCCCCAGGCCATGAACCCGGCCAGCACAAGTTTGAAACCAGCGCCGCCGAGGTTGAGCGAGGTTCGCAACCAGAACTGCTCATCGCGGAGCAGGAAGATTGCGAGCGCCGGGATCAGCGAGCTGAACAGCATGATTTGTGGCAGCCAGAATCCCCAGTCCATCAGCCGCTCACTCCTCGACCGTCGAAATCAGCGTTTGAAACGGCGCACCGATCTCCAGCAGCTCCAGCGGCTCGGCCGCGCGCAACCCGAGCAACAGCGAGATTACCGCCAGGGCAAGCACCGTCACCGTCATCAGTCTTGGCGCGGGATACGGTTCACGCGGTTGCTCCGGATCATGTTGCAACGCCTGACTGAGCACGATTGCAACGTATCCCGCCGTCAGCAGTCCACCCACAAGCAGGATGATCGCCCACCACCACTGACCGCTCTGAACCGACGCGGTAAGCATCAACCATTTGCCGACGAAGCCCGCGCTCGGGGGCAACCCCATCAGGCTCATCCCGGCGATGCCAAACGAGAGATAGATAACAGGAAAACGCGACGCCGATCCCGCCAGATGCCAGACGCGGTCGTGCCCCAATGAGCCGAGGATGATCCCGGCGGCCAGGAACATTGACGCCTTGGCGAACCCGTGGGACAG
>SKTL01000114.1 GCA_007122555.1 Thermomicrobiaceae bacterium
AGCGAGTTGAGTGCATGCAACGCGGCAAGCGCTCCGATATCGACAAAGGTGAGCATTACCTGCGCGATGTACAGTGCGGCTGCAGTGGCGGAAAGAATGACAAAGGGCCGGCTAAGTCGAGCAACAAGGGCGAGGACCGGGAGCAACAACGCGAAGAGCGAAACAATCCGCCCGAGGAATACGTGATCGCTCCAGTAAAGTCCGGAATCGAAGGTGCTGAGTCCGGCCAGAAATAGTTGAGCGACCGAACCGATTGCGAACAGTCCGGCCATCGCAAGGAATGCCCAGGCCAACATGGGGCGAGAGATTGGAGTTGTCAGAGCGCCAGTGTTCATCCGTTTTATCCTTTCTAACATCGGAAATCCACTGCAGCGAGTCATCGAGCCAATTCTATACGTGCTCCGGGGGTGGCCGCGCATGATCGGCTCTGACATCGATGGAGGAAAACCCTGATAGCAGGGTAGCTGTAACGCAATTGTCGCAAGAGGTGTGACCTGCGTTACCCGGATCGCACGGAGATTCCGGTAGGATGAGAGTTCAGGACAGGGGTTGCCTGTCTGATGCGCCGATCACCAATGGATGAGAGGCTGAGCATGATTCACGAATATGTCCCGCGCGATCCGCGAGAAATGGTCGAAGAAGCAATGCTGCGTGACCTTATGGAGCGGTATCCGGATCTGATGCCGGTGCTCGATCGTATGGAGATCAACTTCGAGGGTCTCGAGAACCGGACGCTCGCAGAGGTGGCGAAGATTCAGGGATACGATGCAGGCCCACTGCTTGATGAAGTGACCGAAGCGATCCGGACCGGCAGGCGCCAATGATTGACCGGACGTTCCGAATTTCCGGTGAATAACGCTGATACAATGCGGACCATCGCTCTCGTCCTGGATCGAGGTGTATGGATCCAATAAGCGTCAGGATGGTCCGCACGGCGCTCATCTGGCTGGCGATCGGGTTTGTCTTCGGCGGCCTGATGCTGGCCGATTCGTCGCTGCCTGGAAGCTGGCGCGCCTGGTTCGCTCCGACGCACGGGCATATCCTCTTTGTCGGCTGGTTCCTGCAGTTCGCAGTCGGCGTCGCCTACTGGTTGCTCCCACGAAAACGGACAGACGACCGCCCTCTCGGGTATAATGAACATGCCGCATTCCTGAGCTTTGTCATTCTTAATATCGGCCTCGTTGTGCGTGTTATCGCCGAACCGGCGGCGCGAATCGGGTATATGACGGGACTTGTCGACGAATTGTTGATCGTTTCGGCGCTGGCGCACGTCGGAGCAATCGGAATCGTCGTTGTTCAATTGTGGAGTCGGGTGATTCCACGTCCGGTTCGTCGCAATCGCGGCGAATCAGGATGATCCGGATTCGGCGGCGAGCTGGCGCGCCGAGTCCGAAGAGCTTAGGAAAGGTTGGGAGCGCATGGCCTGTCCACATCCGCTGGATCCACTTTGCGTGGCCGTTATGCTGCGGCTGTCGAGCGGTCCGGCATCCAAGTTCGAGATTTCTCGAGACCTGGAGGTTGATCCCGGAGTACTCTGTAGCCGGATTCATCGCCTGAAAATGCTCGGCGCCGTGGAATGCGATGAGAGCACGTGCAGTTTGTTGCCCGAGGCTCACCGGATCATCATGGAGATCTCGAACTCGGGCCTCAACAAGAACGGGCGTCACCGTTCGGCTCGCGATGAAGCGAACTTCACCGTCCGGTTGGAGCGGCTCAAGCAGGAACCGATGTTTCAGGCTTTGCCTGCTGAGGAACTGGACTGGCTTGCGCGCGTTTCCCGGATACAGCGCCTTGCCCCCGGTGAAGTGTTGTTGCTGGAAGGAGATTGTTGCCGCGGCCTGTACATTGTCGACCGCGGCACGATCCGGCTCAGCAAGTCATCGAGCAGCAGCGCCTTCGGCTTTGGCCGCGAACAAACGATCCGACTGATGGTTCCGGGCGATTCGTTCAACGAAGTTCCGGTGTTTGACGACGGGGCAAATCCAGTAACCGCAGAAGCGATTGATGACGCCTCGGTTATCGTCGTTCCGAAGAAGGATGTCCAAGATCTGGTCGACCGCAGTCCAGAGTTCGCCGGACTGATCATCAAGATCATGTCCCAGCGATTACGCCATATGCTGGCGATGATCGAGGACGTTTCCATGCGGGACGTGACGGGACGAGTTGCCAAGATCCTGCTTCAGGTGCAGCACCCAACGGTTGGCGTTGGCGCCGGAGTGACGACCGGACGCCGGCTGACGCAGCGCGAGATTGCCGAAATGGCCGGAACCGCTCGCGAGGTTGTCGCACGGGTGCTGAAGAAGATGGAGCGGACCGGGGCAGTCTCGATTCGGCGGGGAGACGTGCAGATTCTCGATCCGGAGTTACTGGAGTCGTTTACATAAGTCGCAGCCTCCCGACGAAATCACCCTCTACCGTTATCGGGAGAGGGTGATTGCTTTTCCGCCAATTCAGCCTCACCAGACTGATACGTGAGGCCTTGGGCCTATTCGATCGTCCAGGAGACCTGACTGAGCTCGAACCAGGACGTCGCGTACAGGATCATGAAGAGCACCAGGAAGGCGAAGACCAGAATCAGCGTTCCCGGAAACTCGAATCCGCGCTGCTCTCCGTGGCCCTCACGCGCAGCCTCGCGAGCGTTCTCGTCGGCGGGAGTCAACGCGTTGGCGTCGATGCCGGGGAGGTGCGGCGTGTCGGTCCGTTTGCCCAGGAAGACGGTTGCGACAGCGTTGATTACGTACATTGCGCCGCCGGTAGCGGCGATGAGCGCTCCGACGCCAAGACCGATAAGCGAGATATCGACCTGAGCGGTCTGGAAGATGTCGGTCGCCAGCGGCATGTCGCCGAAGGTGGAGTCCCAATGCCGGCGGGACATTCCGGCGTGCCCGGCGAACCCGGTGCCGAGGCCCCAGATGGTCATGCCGATTGCAAAGACGTACGGCTGCACCTTCGCCATGCCGGGGAAGACGTGATCCCGGCGGAAGATAAGCGGAATCAGATAGTAGCTCAGCCCCATAAACGCGAGGGTCGTACCAGCGACGACTGTCATGTGGAAGTGCGCCGGGACGATGAGCGTGTTGTGCTGGATCATATTAATCTGAACGGTCCCCATGATGACCCCACTGATACCGCCCATGACGCCGAAGAGCCAGAAGCTGAGCACAAGGGATGAGAATCCGGGCTCCTTCCAGGGAGCCTTTTGCAACCAGGTAAAGATGCCGCTCCCGAAGCCCTTCCGCCGTTGCGCAAGCTCCACCGCGGCCGGAATCGACAGCGCGTGGATCATGCTGCCGAGCGTCGCCCCGTAGATGAAGTAACTGGTGTTGATCGCGCGGCTCAGCTGGCTGAAGCCAGGATCGACCAGAATGTGATGAATCGCGCCCATGTGAATAAAGAGAATGATCAAGAGGAATGCGAAGCGGCTAACGCCCTCGTTGACCGGGCGCGCCCCGACCGTCAGCGCGGCGAGGACGTACCAGACGCCGACCATCGCCACCAGGTTGATCTGTTGCGCCCCGTGGCCGAAGCCCCAGAACAGCAGGCGGTAGACGCCTGCGTCAATATGTCCGATCACCCCGATCGACCAGAGATAGGTCGGAATCAGCGCGGCGGCGCCGGAAACGAGTGTCCAGAGCGCCAGAACCGCGGCGGCAAGCATCGCGAAGGTGAACAGCGGGAGTGGCCCGACCTGGCCGCGGTAGCGGGCATTCACCAGCTCGATGAAGAACGCGATGACCGCGATGAGCGCGCCGACGGCGAATGTGATGAAGAAGAGATAGAACCAGGATGTCGCCTCCATCGGCGGATAGGCGGTGAACATGACCGTCGCTTCGCCGCTGAGCATGATCACCAGCAGCGCCAGGGCGCTCACGAGCATAAGCCCGAAGGCCGTCCACCAGACCTTCGGCATCAGCAGGCGGCGGTTGAGGATAACCGACACGCCGAAAATGAGGCCGGCGACCTCAAAGAACAGGATCCAGAAGATGAGCATCGCCGCGCCGTGGGCGCCGGTCACCCGGTAGTACCAGTCGGCGTTGAGCAGATGGAGCGTTTCCCAACGGGTCAGCCCGATGAGCAGCGCCATGATGCCGCCGAGCGCCAGGAAGACGACTGCCATCACCGCGTTGAACATAATCAGGCGTTCAGCGTTGTGATCGACCGCCAGATTAGTTACCTTGCACCGGCGCATAAGGCCGGCGAGGATGGAATCGTTATTTGCTGCCTGTGCCGTCATTTCTCCCCCGGATCATGCCTACGTTCGAGCGACCGGACTGTTCAGGCGGGCCAGGCGAAACTGGCCGGGCGCCGTTGTGAACATTGACCTAGTCGACAACGATGATCTGTCCAACCATCAGGTGATGACCGAGCCCACAAAACTCGTTACAGACGATGGTGTATTCGCCGGTTTCATTCGGAGTGATCTCCAGACCGGTGATGAAGTCCGGCAAGACCTGAAAGTTAACGTTGTCAGGTTGCAGGGAAAAGCCGTGCTGGACATCGATCGATGACATCATGATCCGGTACGTTTCTCCCCGCTGGAGCTCCAGAACCGGTGTCCACTGGAACTGTGACGCTTGCAGAAAAATGTCGGTGTCCGG
>SKTL01000255.1 GCA_007122555.1 Thermomicrobiaceae bacterium
ATCCTGCCCAGCCCGATCGGAGGCGCTCATGACCACATCTCGCCACATCAAGATCGTCCGGCTCGGCGATCGCCAGACGATCCAGCTCCCGCCGGAGTTCGAGCTTCCCGGGGAAGAGGCAGAGATGTTTAAAGTGGCGGGCCAGTTGATTATAAGACCTGCCAAACGGAAGACGCTTAAGGAGACACTGGCGTCTCTGGAACCGATCGATGAAGAGTTTCCGGAAATCGATGACCCTCCTGTTAAACCAGAAGATATCTTTTAGTGCGGTATTTGCTCGATCGCAACATCATGTTCGGAGGTTACTATGGCGACTCAGCACCGCGTAAAGCTTTCGCGGAGCGGCGAAGGTCAGATCGTACAAATCCCAAAGGAACTTGAACTCGCTGTTGATGAGGTATTGATTCGCAAAGTAGGCGATCAGTTGATTGTGGAGCCAGTTCCAAAAAAATCGCTCATAGAGCTGCTCGATAGTTGGGAAGATCTGGACGAGGAGTTTCCGGAAATCGACGATCCACCGCCTGAACCTGTTGAGATCTAATGCCCTATCTGCTAGACGCCAACATTGTTTCGGACATAATCCGCCATCCCTCTAGAGATGCGGCCCGGCGACTCCGGTCACTTGGAGAGCTGCAGGTGCGAACCAGCATTGTCGTCGCAGCAGAGCTCAAGTTCGGAGCAGAGAAAGTTCAGTCCAGTGTCCTGGCGCGGAAGATTGATGCGGCGCTTGATCGTATGATTGTTCTTCCGCTGAGGCCGCCTGTTGACGATGTTTATGCACGGATTCGTAGTCAAGTCGAACGTGCTGGAACGCCCATAGGGGCGAACGACCTGCTCATCGCCTCCCAGGCGATAGCGCTGGATCTCGTCCTGGTCACTGATAACGTCCGTGAGTTCTCCCGCATTGAAGGTCTGCACGTCGAAAACTGGCTGCGAGAGGATGAGACCAGCTAGACCGCAGGCTCGACGTCAGCAATCTCCAGCACCTGCCTGACGACTTCATCCAGCGACACACTGGTATCGATCTCGTGCGTGCAACCTCGCCGGATCAGCGGTTCGACCGTCTCGACGTAGCGCAGCACATCCGCCAGCTCGGAAGGATATTTCCCGTAAGGATTGTTCGTGCGAGTCCGAAGCCGCTCAACGATCAGATCCGTCGGAGCCGAGAGTAGCACGACGCGATCAAAATATGAATAGAAGCGGCGCTGATTCTCCGCACACCCGCTTACGAAAAGCGGACCATCATGATCTGCTCCCAGCAACTCCCACACGCGCTGTTCGTTCCAGATCCAGGCGCCATCTTCGGCATGAATCGACCATCCGGGCTGGTCCAGGTCGATCGCACGGCGCCCCCTGGCGCCAATCGCCTCGACAACGCTTGACTTCCCCGTCCCGGACATCCCAGTCAGCAATATTCGCCTCACGTCCGGGACTCCTTCAGGAACAGATAGAAATCCAGATCCCCGGGAGATCGCTCCAGTGCTGAAAGGACGACCGCTGCCTCGCTTCGATGCTGCGCCGAGTGATGGAGTACATGCATCAAGTACTGCCAATAGGGGTAACGTTCGCCGTTGTCGACCGCTATCACACTATCCATATGCTCATCTTCCAGCCCGATCAGGTAGTCCTTCATCGCCGTCGCCTCCGCTCGCCAGGCGCGCGCCAGCTGATCCACCGAGTCGTAGCTTGCCTCATCAAGAGGTTCGACGCTCGCATTTCTGGCGAGACGATGTCTGGCCCGGCGTTCCAGATCCAGCGCATGCACCAGGGTCGCCCGCAGACTTCCGAACGGAACCGGCGCGACGCCAGCACGCACGAAGTCCTCGTCGGCCATCCCAGCTGCCGCCGTCAGGACTCGGGAGGTCGCCCACCAGTTGTAGGCATAGAGCAGATCCATCTCGGTAATGCGCATAGTTTCAGTCCGTTCGCTCTGCTCGGAACCGGAGTCACATGGTTGGCAATTATCTCCCCATCGCGAAGCGATTGCCACCAATACTCGCAGCAATGCAGAGTCATGGAATGTTCGCTTTGCAATAATTCACCGGTCTCGCATCGGGGTGCGGGCAGGATAATGATCAGGCACAGAAGACCGTGGAAAGCCGTGACGGGAGCATAGTGGGCGAGAACACTAGGTTGACAAACTTCCTGAACTGCGACACGCTGACAAGCGCGTGGCGCATCCGTATCGGGACAGCAACGGTTAACCGATGTCCGCGCCTGATGCTTGACCCCCATCACCCGCCCAGTGGTCGAATGGAAAGCTAACTAACAAATGCTCGCACGTCTGCAAGCGCAGCCATTGACGCCGATCCTGTTCACCTTTTCGCTGTTCGCGGTGTTCACAGTTGTCATGACCTGGCCGCTGACACGGTACATTGGCAGCAGCGTCCAGGACCTCGGAGATCCGCTCTATCAAACCTGGACCCTGCGATGGATTCAGCATCAACTCGTCCGTGACCCGCTCGACCTCTGGAACGCCAACACGGCGTATCCGTTCGAGATGTCCCTGCTCTATTCCGAGCCGCACATCAGTACCGCACTCCTCCACTGGCCAATCGTTGCGATCACCGGGAACGACATCCTCGGCTACAATCTGCTGGTTCTGGCCTCGTTCGTCACCACTGGAGCCGGAATGGCTCTGTTCATCCGGGAATTGACCGGTTCGCTTGGCGCCGGAATTGTTTCCGGAACGCTGGCCGCCTTCGCGCCGTATCGCTTCGGACACATGAGCCACCTGAACCTGCTGAGTTACGGTTGGCTTATGCTGGCCCTCTGGCTACTCGCTCGGTTCATGCGAACACGACGGCTTCGAGACGCCGCCGGCGCAAGCGCCTTTCTCGTCATCCAGTTCCATGCTTCAGACACGATGGGCGCATTCTCGCTCATCGTATTGAGCGTCTTCCTTGCTTTCGCGATCTGGCACAAGCGTCTTCATCAAGACACTCGTTTCCTTGTCGCCACTGGGACTGCAATGCTGGTTCCGTTGATTACGTTCGTTCCAGTAATCCTCGGGAGACTGGAAGTCAACCGGCTGTATGGCTTCGAACGCACGCTCGACGATGTTCGTGCGGGCGCCGCCGTCCCTCGGGACTTCCTGTCAGTTCATCCGTTCAATCACTTCTGGGCAGATCTCCTACCCATTGCCTATCCGAATCCCCTGTATCCCGGCCTGCTCGCTGTGGCTCTGGCCGGAGCAGGGGTCTTCCTGGCTCCTCAAGCATTTCGTCCATGGATTCTTGGCGGGGGACTGCTGGTTGTTATTGGCGGAGTCATGGCCATCGGTCCGGAGCTGCGAATAAGGTCGCTTGAGATACCGATGGTGTATAGGTTCTTCTTCGAACATGTCCCCGGCGCATCGTCGATGCGTGATGTCGCTCGCTTCGGAATGTTATCCCTTCTGGGAATCCACATCCTGGCCGGCTTGGGAGTGGCGATATTACTCGCCCGGTTGCCCCGGCAGATAGCCGGAATTGATCGCGCTTATCTGTCCGCTGGCGCAGTAGCCCTGGCGTGTCTTGTCGTCTTAGTTGAATTCCGGACCGAAGTCGGCGCGGTGGAAGTCGACCGTTCGCCGGAGCGACTCGCGGTCTACGAGTGGCTGGCGGATCAGCCGGAAGGCCCCGTACTGGAGTTCCCTGCGGACGGGCACTGGACAAATTTGTCCCGATCGATTCAGCCGATGTATTACTCGACCTGGCACTGGCGCCCGGTCATTGCGGCGTACGCCAGCTTCGTCCCACCGGAGCACGTCCCATTGCTTTTGGCGCTTCACGGGGGGCCGGACGTTCCGTCGCGGGTCACGGAAGAGAACATCGGACTGATTCAGGATCTCAAGGTGCGATATCTGGTGATTCACCATCACATCGACGAGTACGACTCCGACGCGGCTCTTCAGGAGGCGCATGAGCTGAACCAGCTGACCTATGCCGGGACCTTTGGCCACTCGAGCGCGTTTGTGATTGACCTCAGGCAACGAGAGCCGACGACCATTGAACTGGCGGGGCCTCCGCGCGCGCGGCCCGGTGAGGACCTGGTCATAGCCGCGGTCAGCTGGAACCGGAATCCCTCTCCGGCCCTCGCCAGCATTGAGCAGGGCGACCAGATCGTTGCGAAATGGTTCACGCGTGACGGGGACCTGGCCGAATCACAAACGTATGACCGGAGCATCATCCTGGCAGTTCCGACAGGCGTATCCGGAGCCCCTATTACCATCCGTGCTCCAGATGTGCCGAACGACTATATCCTGGAGTTGTTCCTGGGTCATGACGAAACGGCAAGCGCACGGATTGAGCTCGAAGTCGCTGAGCATCCAACGGGCCCGGACCAGAATGCGGATATCTGGGTCCATTCCTTTACCGGGCTCGATGAGCGGTACGCTCCGGGAGACTGGATCCAGATCACCGCAAGCTGGGAGATCATCGGTGAGCCGGATCCCGGGATGGTGGCGACGGTTCAACTACTGGACGACGCCAACGGCGTCGTGGCTCAGTGGGACGGCTGGCCGTACGGGGAGAACTATCAGGGCGAGCGCCTGCCGGCCCGCACGCCATTCGTAACCCCGTTCGCGCTGGAGATTCCAGCCGAACTCCC
>SKTL01000431.1 GCA_007122555.1 Thermomicrobiaceae bacterium
GTGACGGATGTCGGAACGGAAGACGTGGTGGCGCCGGATCCATCTTCTCAAGCGCCCGAGTTGCCGGATATGGAGCCAACTGGAGTGCAGCCGTTTCAGTGGGAAGATCTCGGGGACGAAGATCTCGAGGTGTCTGATCTGGACGTTCCAGCGGACGACCTTGCCGCCGAGCGCGTGTTTGATTCAGACCCATCCGAATTCGCTCTACCTAGTGACGAGGAGCTTGAGCAAGCGCGGCCGTCGGATGATCGACCGGCGGGCTTCACGGGAATGCTCGATTCGCTCGAGTCCGAAGGAATGGAGCCGTTTGATCCAGGAAGTGGCTCAGGACAGGCGTCGGAAGCCCGTCAGGCGGGCGAGGGAGCTTGGGATGAGTTGACGCTGCCGAGCGATGAGGAGCTGGAGCGGTCCCGTCCGAGCGAGGCTCGCGAACCGGGCTTTACCGGTACGCTCGAGTCTCTGGAGTCTGAGGGAATGGAGCCGTTTGATCCGTTTGCTGGCGAGGCTCCGCCTGTCGAGGAACAAGGTTCTGCTCCGGAGGAATCACTGGGAGCGGACGATGCGCGCGATTCGGGCGCATCCGAATTGGAGCCTGACGACTGGACGTTGCCCTCGGATGAGGAACTTGAGGCTGCGCGTCCGGATGAAGAACGGCCGGCGGGCTTCACGGGAATGCTCGATTCGCTCGAGTCCGAAGGTGTGCAGCCGTTTGATCCGGGTGGCGGACCACCCGAAATGCCGGTTTCCTCCGATGTGGAAGTTGACGAACAAGTGGACGCTCCCGAGGAAGAGGATTCGGCGGATGGCGCGATGGAGCTCAGCGACCTCGGACATGATACGCCGCTGGAGATCGACTGGTCGCGCATCGATGAAGAGATCGAAGATGCGAAGCCGGGCGAGATGCCGCGAGGGTACACCGATGAGCTTCGGTCGCTGGATGATTACGGGCTTGAGCCGTTTGCGTTTGAGCCGTCTGAGAGAGACGAGTCGTCGAGTGACGTCGAATCTGGTGGTGAGAATAGCGGGTTTGATGACCTGGTGGAAGCCGGGGAAGCAGATGACGAGGTGTTGGTTCCCGGTGAGGTGAACGATGTTGAGTCGATCGGGGTGATGTTCGGCGACGAAGAGCTGCCGAGTTATGCGGAGACAGAGCCGTTGCGGGCGGATCCTCTTTCTGATGATGAATCGATTGAAGCGGGAGACGCGCTGGCGCAGCCGGAGGTTGAGGAAGAGACCGTGACTGGCGAGGCGTGGGATGTTGACGACGGCTTTGAACAGTTGATTTCGGAGGCGTCTTCGCTTGGAGCTGACTGGCCGGCAGCCTCCGAGGTCCCGGAGCAAGTGCCGGACGTAGACGGAGGTTTGTTTGTCGAGCCGATTGACGATTCGGCGGCGGTTTCTGACGAGACTGAGCTTGTTGCACGTGAAACGTGGAACGAGTCTGGTTCGTTCGCAGTGAACCAGACGGCGGTACGGCTCGGATTCGATGAGGCGTTGATTGATCGAGCTCGTGAGGCAAAGCAGGCGCTCATTGCACAGGGCCGTATCTCCGGCTCGTTGATGATTCCGGGATCCGGAGTGTCGGCCGAGGGATTGCGTGCTGCCGTTGAGAAGGATCCGTGGAATATCGATCAACGCATTGCATTCGCGGATCGACTCATGGATGACCGTCCGGATGAAGCGCTGGAGCAGTATCGCTGGGTGTATCGTCACGCGCCTGAGCGGAGCAACGAGATAGTTCAGAGTCTGACGAGATTGATCGACGTCATGCGAGAGCGTGAAGTTGGCGTGCACCGGTTGATGGGCGCGCTGTACCGACGGCACGGAGACTGGGCGCTGGCTGCGTCGCATTACGAAGAGTCGTTGTCGAGGCGCGGACGTCGTTCAGCCGAGTGATTGGATGCTTCTGTCATGGATGATCAACTGGTGTCGCTGCTGGAGTATGACGGCGTTCTGAGCGCGCTTGCGACGACGCGAGATGGGCTTGTCGTGGCGGCCTCGGGTCTGTCAGGAGACGATGCCGAGATTGTAGGCGCGGCAGGGTCTATGTTGTTCGGTTCTCTGGCGGAGTCGCCCGGTGAGAGCAGTGCGGTTTCCGTGGGGAGTAGCGCGCTGCACCTGATGAGAGATACGGAGTTGTCGCTCGTGGTGCTGACAGAGGCTGAGGTGCGGCATGATCTTCTGGCGCCGTTGATGGAGGAAACGCTCTCGGGCGTAACGAAGTGGTTCGCCTGATCGAGCGGCAGCCCGATTGGCTTGACAATTGCCTATGGTAGGCTATGCACCGCCGGAGCGAACCCGGCGGTGTGTTGCATTATCGGCACGCCAGTGAGGTAGCGACAGAAGGGGTTGGTGCGCCGGTGGAGCGTACATTGATTATTGTGAAGCCCGACGGAATCCAGCGCGGACTGGTTGGCAAGGTCCTGACTCGGCTGGAGGATAAGGGGTTGCGGCTGGCCGGGCTGAAGTTGATGACGGTGTCGAAGGATCTGGCGGAGACGCACTACGGGGAGCACCGGGAGAAGCCGTTTTTTGGCGATCTGGTCTCCTTCATCACGTCGGCGCCGGTTGTTGTTGGCGTCGTTGAAGGGCCGAATGCGGTCTCGGTGACCCGGGGTCTCGTCGGAGCGACGAATCCAGCGGAAGCGGCTGCCGGGACGATCCGTGGTGATTACGGGTTGTCCATCGGGATGAACATTATCCATGCGTCGGACGCGCCGGAAACCGGGAAGCGAGAAGTGTCGCTCTTCTTCGATGACAGCGAGATCATTGATTACAACCGGGAGATCGAGCGCTGGATCATCGAGTAATCCATGGTCGCTCGGGTCGTTCGTTTCATGTGAAACGAGCGAGAGACGCAAATGTGAGGTCATCAGATCGAACTGCAGCGGTACGCCCGCGTTTCACGTGAAACGCGGGCGATGTCTTTCCTGTGCCTGCTTCAGCGAACAAGAGAAAACCGGGGTAAACCTGATCACCCCGGCATCTTCTCACTGGATGGCGATGGCTGCGACGAGCCAGGAAGATTAGCTGTCGGTCACCCGGATCACCAGCGGCTGCACATTCCAGTGCGCTAGAAGCTCGGAGAGCAGATTTCGCAGCTGGTTGTCGCTCATGTCCGGCGAAACCGGTTTGACGCCTCCCGCCGGCAGGCTGGTGAACTTCTCCCGGTTCGCCGCAGACCGCACATCGGTTCGCCACGCGATGACATTGAGCTGCGCGATGATCTGTCCATCGTCGATCATCACGTACAGCCCGTACCCGGGATCGAGATTCACCCCGAAATAGCCGCCTGACTCGACATTGTCGAAGATCACCGGATACCCGGGCTCGGTCCGGGTCGACCACTCCTCGGTCAGGGCCTCAAACAACGGGATCATCCGGTCCCGTAGCTGTTGGAGATCGTCAAGCAGTTCCTGCATCGGGTTCGCCTGTCCGCTCATGTCATCTCATCCCTCAATAGTCGTTGACTCGCGGTTGCGCTCACATTCGCCACATTATTCATGACGGCGCCTCCGGGTGTCCATCCGCTATGCGTCCGGCTTATGTCTGACTGGCGGCCGGTTCCGGCCGCTTCCGAGGTGTCCGATGCAAGCCGAACACCCGGAAGCCGATTCCAACCGCCGGGCCGATCAATATCGCGTAGAGAATTGTTCCGAACCCGAACTGCCCGCCCATCAGGATGCCCAGCACGACGACCGATCCCTCGATTGCCCAGCGGCTTACGGTGATCGAGAGGTTGGTCAGTTCAATCATCGCCAAGTTGAAGCTGTCTCGCGGACCCGCGCCAAACCCCGCTTTGATGTACATGCCGGAGGAGAGCCCGAGAATCAGAATCGACGTCGCCAGCATGCTCAGCTGCACCGGCAGGGTCGTTGCGTACTGCAGCATCCCGCTCCAGACGATCAGGTCCATGAACCAGCCGACCAGCAGCATGTTCAGCACCGTACCCATGCCCGGACGGATCCCGACGATCCAGCTCACCACGATCATCACCAGGCCAACAGCCTGCGAGGCCTGACCGATCGTCAGCGGCGTCTGAATCGCGATGCCGTCGTGAAAGACCATCCAGGAGTTGGCGCCGATATTGGCGTAGATACTCAGCATCAACGCAAGCGCGAAGAAGAACAGGCCGACGACAAGAATCAGAAACTGCCGCAGCCAGAGCTGAAGATCGCCGTCGGACCAGTTACGGAAATTGCGGAGTTGTGGTATCTGCGTGACCGAGTATCCAGCCGCTTTTCGGCTTCGCGGTAGGCGCGCCATTCCTGCCCCTAAGAACCTGTCCCGAACGAGAATTCGTTATGCTGACGCTATCCGGTAATTCCAGACCAGCGCCCGCAACGGACTATACCACCAGGACCCCGTACGCCCGCCCCGATGGGCCCGAGCGCGCTGAAACGGTACGATTCCCGCGATACTATTCGCGGCGCGATCTCTCAGGAGAAGACCGGTGAACAGCTCAGTCCGATATCCGATGTGCCCGAATGATGGCTTTCCGCTGATCGATGTCGATGGTGCGATCGTTTGCTCGGTCGAGCGCGCCGATGCGCTGATCGGCGGCCAGCA
>SKTL01000251.1 GCA_007122555.1 Thermomicrobiaceae bacterium
TCGGGGTTGGTCCTCTCTTGCCATCCGGGATGATGTGGCCCAGGCAACTGTTCGGACTTGGCCCCGATGACCAAAACAGGCGCGCCGATCCAGCTCCACTGCGGTGTCATCCACCCAGAGATCATCGATCTGGCGCGCCCTTCTCTTCTATCCTACTCCCAATTTCAGATACAAGAGATCCCGAGTGGTGATTAGGAGTCCACGCCCGCTCCTCAGATTTCTCCACTTCGCGGGACGTCGCGCTCCGGTCGAAATGACGTGACTCGCGGGAATTTTCGTTACTGAGCCACTCGAAGTGGCGCGGCATAGTTTACGGGACCACAGTGGCTAGGCGTCTGGTTAACGGGCGAGCGGCGCCCGGGACATATGCGAACGGGGGCGCCTGGAGGCGCCCCCGTGTCTACGCGTGTCGATTGATCGTCTGCTAGCCGGACTAGAGATCTGTGTCTTCCGGCTCGATCCATGTTAGTTCGATGTCCGCATCGATGTCGGTCTCACCGATCGTTGCGGTGACCGTGGCTGTGAAGCCGTCTTCAAGCCAGTCATCCTCGGATTCGGGCTCATCCCGAATGACGTCAACGAACGCCTGACCCATCGCATCAGTTGTCGTCGATAGAGTGTCGTCGCCGTCGGCGATCTCACCGGCCTCGAAGAGCGCCGCGTGAACAGCGCCGTCTTCATCGATCTCGAAGACAATCTCGACTCCAGCAACCAGCAACGGATTGCCTGAAGCGTCTTCCAGTTGCGCGGTCAATTCGAAGGTCGCTTCTTCATTGTCTCCTTCAGGCTCGGATGCGATCGAAATCGCCGGAATGAGCTCGTCCGGAAGCGAGGGGCCCGCCATTGTTGTTCGCACGAGGTTATAGGACGAAGACCCATCGTGGGCGACCGAATAGTTGACGTTATTGGACGCGGCGGTAATCGAACCATCTCCAGCCAGGACCTGAATGATCGCCGAACCGTTGAAGCCCGCCGGCATGTTCGTTTCGTCCATCGTGTAAGCGGTGTCGCCTTCTTTGGCGCCAAGCGAGATCAGCTCTGGCGAATCCTCGAAGACATCGCCATCAACATCGAAGTACCAGAGCGCGACCACCACATCTTCGTCGCTCGGGTTGAAGATCTGGATGCCGGTTGTATCTCCGGTGGCGTCGACGTCGCCTCGCTGCACCAGCGGCATCGCCAGCGATTCGCCAGCCTCCGCTGCATGACGCTCGACCATGTACGACATCGCATGACCGGTATCCGGGTCGTCGCCGAAGTACTTCACTTCGTCAACCGCGCCGACGATTGGCCCGTCCGACGTGATCACCGCCGACCCGACAAACCCGGCGTCTCCGTTCTCTTCATCGTCGTCGTCCAGGCTCGCCGGCGTGTAGATGAAGTTCATACCGTTTGCCGGAACGGTGAAGTCCTCGTCGCCAACCGTCTCGCCATCAAGATCGTAGTAGGTGATCGTCACATCGTTGGACGCGCCAGAGACGTCGGCGATCGAGATCCCCGTATTCCAGAGCGCCCAGTTGTCAAAGACGAGCGGCGCCGACTGCGTTCCCCCGGCAAACTCGGGATTCTGCGAGACGTTCATGATCAGCATGTTGGTCTCGTCCTTGAATCGTTCCGCAACGGCGCCGACGTTTTCGTCGGCAGTGATCGTCGCTGACCCGACCCAGCCCGCCGGCGGATTCAGGCTGAGGAGATCGATCGATTCCGTCTCGCCCGGTCCAATCTCGCGATTCAGGTTGATCGACCAGCCAGCGCCTTCGGCCGGATTCATCTGGACCTGGACTTCCGCTTCGTCCTCATCACTGAAGTTCGTGATGCGGATCATCGTGTTCCAGTTGCTGTTGATCTGAACGATCGGCAGCACCGCCTGCTCGCCGAGCTGCTCGTCCTGCAACCCGGTGTAACCGCCGACGACCTCATGGCTGTCGCTGGTCTCGGCGTGATCGCCCGGAGCGATGGCCGAGGTCTGCTTCTGCACCGCGGCAATGCGAGCAGGGACAGTGTTCTCGCCTTCTTTCGTCCCGACGACAACAGCTCCGCCGCCCGGCTCGTCAATGCCGAGATCTTCGGTCGTGAGCGTCATGACTTCATATGGTTCGAGCTTGGTTGCGCCCCACCCTCCGAAGTCTCCAGCGTCGTATCCATCAGTCGCTGTGAAGTAGAGATCGATCCGGTGACCCTCAAGGTTCTGGACCGTCACCGACCCGTAGTACGGACGAACGATGTCGACGTCATCAGTCGAGTCGTCGCTCTCTGGACCAGCCGGCACCCAGGGAAAGTAGATTGCGTCTGACCCTGGAGTTCCCGATGGTTCCGGCTCAACCTCGATAGCCGATCCCATTAGCATCGCTCCGACGAAAACCCCCGCTGCTAACGCCGTCGCCGCGAATACGGTTAGTACCCGTCGTTTCATCATGCCGCCCCTTCCGTCTCCTGTTGTCCGCATTCACCGGCCAGTGCGAGCACCATCGCCTTGCAACAATCTGCGCGACCGGTAAACAGATATCCACCCCGAAAAATCGTTCTGACACTATAACGGATAACCTCCAGGCCCGGAACGACGCGAGCAAGCGTGCGCCAGGAGGCTAACGTATATGACGCTGACAATAGAACGAATCTCTCCAGCATACGTTGCGCGGCGCAGCGGGATCCGGCGGGTTTTCAAAGACTTTGCGTATTGCTTCGTCGGATACTGGCTCGGCCTTCTCTGGCCGCGTCGGTCTTCGGCGCTGTCATTACGGGCACGGGCCCTCGCAAAAGACATGAAGATTGGCGCGAATCAGGTTGAATGAAGCTGATCCGTCAAACTGCACTACGTAGTTCACGTTGTTGGAAACGGCGACGATTGCTCCGTTCCCCTCGGTTACGGTGATGACCACCGATCCGGTGAACCCGGGCGCAAGCGCTCCGAGATCGTCGAACGCATAGAATGTGTGACCCTGCTTCGGCTGGAGCTGCTCAGTGCTGGCAATTGCAACAGATCCGTTCGGCGCGAATACCTGGATCAGGATTCCCGCCGTTTCGGCGGTTGGATTGAAAATCTGAATCCCGGTGGTATCGCCGGAGGAGAGGTTTTCATCCCCCCGCTGGTAGAGGGAAAGCAAGAGAGATCGATGCTGGAACGCAATTCCATCGTCATCGACCATGTAGGACATCGCATGACCAGTGTCGTCGGCGTCTCCGAGGTACTTCACCTCGTCGACCGAACCGACGAACGGCTCTTCGGCCTCGATGATCGCCGAACCGACGAACGCTTCGTCGCCCGCGCCGGACGGCAGGTACAGAAAATCCATACCGTTGGCCGGGAGCGTGAGATCGGTGCTGTGGACCTGAGAGCCATCTGGCGCGTAGTATGTCACCATCACGTCGTTGTCGACCGCCGCCAGGTTAACGAGCGAGATCCCCGTATTCCAGTGGAACCAGTCCCGAAAGACGAGCGCCGCGAATTGCTCGTTGCCCGGAACGTCAGTGCTCCGTGAGGTATTCATGACCAGCATCTTCGTCTCGTTCTTGACGCGTTCGGCGACTGCGCCGAGGTTCCCGCTGGTAATGACCGCCGAACCAACCCAACCCTCCGGGACGCCAAGATCGAGCAGGTCGAACGTCGTCGTCTGACCGGGAGGCGTATGCTCGACAATTGGACCGATCGTCGCGCCGCCGCCGGACTCATGCAGCCAGAGATGGGTTTGTGAGGAGACGGAGCTGCTGAAGTTGGTAACGCGGATCAGCGTGTTCCAGTTACTGTTCGTCTGGACGATCGGAAGGACGATTTCGCTGTCGATGTCCTGCGCCAGCAGCCCGGTGTAGCCGGCTGACGTCACATGGTCGCCAGACGTGACTGCCATCGATTCCTGCGCGACCGGGGAAGACTGCTTCACGACGGCGGCGATCGGTACATCGAAACTCTGCAGGGTTTTGCCACGCAGAATCACGCCGCTGCCGGAGCCGGCCGGAATCCCGAGCATGCTTGCGTTGAGCGTGACCGATTGGTGTGCATCGAGCAGAATGTCTTCGAACTCGCCAGTCGCGGTAACCGTGCGCTCCACCAGGATCGTGAAGCTGTGCGGATTCTGGATCGTCACCGAGGCGTAGAACGGACCCAGGCTGTCGAATCCGCGCGGATCCTCGATCATGGTTCCATTCGTCACCCATGGAAGAAAGATCTCGTTTGGAAACTCGGCCTTCGCAGTTGGCATCAGCCCGACGTACATCACCGAGATTAGCGAAAGGGCAATGAGCGAATGAATCACCCGAGTGACCATTATCTGTTCCTTACACGAGCCGGGTTGACCACGAACCAGGCAAGGCTTTTTGAGTAATCCGGGTCACGGCATGATGATGACGGGTGGCGGCACGATCTGCGTTTGCGGCGTCTCATACCAGCGCGTGTTGAACGCTGCCGAACCATCGAATTGCACGTCGTAGTTCACGAGATTCGACACCGCGTACACGGCCGAGTTCTGGTCCTCCAGCGGCAGGTTCCGGATCACTACTGACCCGGTGAAGCCGATCGGCAAGTCATCCTGAACCATCGAATAGAAAGTATAGCCCTCATGCGGTCCGAGA
>SKTL01000202.1 GCA_007122555.1 Thermomicrobiaceae bacterium
GGCGGCGGGGCATTGCTGCGCAACTTCGACGTCTTGCTCACCGAAGTGACCGGCGTCCCCTGCTACGTCGCCGACGACCCGCTGAGCTGCGTCGCCATCGGCACCGGCCTGGCGCTGGAGTATTTCGACGTCATCCGCGACAGCCTGGAAGAGCTCTAACCGCGCGACACTCGCCTATATGACATCCAGATCTCCGGACGCCTCGCAGGCTTCGTTTCTGTCTTCACCGTGCGATCACTAACAGTAGATAGCGACCGAATACAGTATATTGACTTGCGTAACCTGGAGTTCTAGACTAGCGGTTAGATGCGACACACGTGTCCAGGCATTTTTGTGCCAGGTTTGCGCCGTATTCGGGCGATTCAGGGGCCTGATCCGAATGGTTTTCCGCGGCATCGACGTGACCTGGCTATGAGGGGGAGGCGCCAGTTGCATGCCCGTTGGAACGCATTCGAGGCGAAAACGCCGATCAGAGGTCGACTGAGCCGGCGAAGTCTCCTGAAGTTCGGCCTCGCACTTTCCGCTACCGCCTCGACCACCTCGTTGCTCGCCGCATGTGCGACCCGACAGGATGATGACGCTCCTGCTGCTGAGCCGGAAGCTGATACTGACGACGATGATTCCGCGGCAGAACCGACCGAAGACGACGCTGCCGCGGAACGAGACGATGAAGCTGACGAGATCGAGACTCAGCCGGGCGACGATTTCGATGTCGAACAACTGATTGACGACTGGCTCGAGGAGTTCGAACTGTTTGAGCTTCCGGAACTTGATCTGGACAGTCTAGAAGTCGAGATTCAGGGCGAAACGTATGACGTCTGGGCCTATGAGAACACCTGGGTCGGGGAAGTCACCGAAGACCTGTTCATTGCATTCTCGATTGAGGAAGGCTATTCCCAGGGATCAGGGGAAATATCCGCCTACGCCTGCGATAGCGGCGATACCTCCGTCTATCTGACAGGTGAATTGGTGGACGGTGAAGCCGATCTCGATGACTGCGTCGACAAGATCCAGCTCTCGCTCGACGATGGGGAAATAACCGGGACACTTACGCTCCAGGGCGAGGAGCCGCATTCGTTCGTTGCCATACCCGCAGACGGAAATGCCGGACTGTACCGCACCGAGACGATTGAAATGGGCGAGATCGGGATCACCACCCGGTGGGTTGTACTGGAAGATGGTCGGAAGCGCGGTGGCCGTAAATGTCGCAACCCGTGGACTGGCGACTGCATGTTTTGTCCCGTGCCGAAATAAACGTTCGATCTCACCAGAGGCTCACGAGACAGAACGTACGTTGAACGCAACAGGCGAATCGTTGCGTGACGTTCCATGTGCTTGCTACCGTCTCTCTGCTCGGACGGCAAATGGGAACAGCAGGACAGAGGTATAGATCATGGCCCCGGAACCACACTATGACGTCATCATTGTTGGCGCGGGTTCGGCGGGGGCTGTTCTGGCAGCCAGGCTCTCGGAGAACCCCGATCGGCAGGTACTTCTGCTCGAGGCCGGCCCAGACTATCGCGCGAGCGCGGCCCCCGAGGAGATGCGGAGTCCCAATCCGCACGCAATGGTCGATCCGGATCTCTTTCCACAGTACATGTGGCCGGAATTGCATGCCACTCGCAGGAAGAATCAGCCATCGCGGCTTTATGTGCGTGGAAAGGGTCTGGGCGGAAGCTCGGCGATCAATTTCCAGATGGCCCATCGAGCGCCGCTGGAGGATTTCGATCAGTGGTCGGAGGAGGGCTGTGCCGGCTGGTCCGGCGAGGAACTGCTGCCGGCGATGAATCGGCTCGAACGTGACCTGGACTTCGGTGACGCTCCGTATCACGGCAATCGTGGCCCGGTCACGATCTATCGTCCACCAGTAAGCACCTGGGGCAAGGTCGATCTGGCGCTGCTTGAAGCTGGACTCGACGCCGGGCATCCCTGGCATGACGATCTCAATGCGCCGGATTCCACCGGTATCAGTGCGATGCCGCTGAACCGCACTGAGGACGATCGAGCATCGACGAACAGCGCCTACCTTGAACCCGCTCGAGAGCGAGATAACTTGACGATCCGATGCGAACATCAGGCAGATCGGGTGATCCTCGATGGGCGTCGTGCGGTCGGTGTTCGGGCAATCCACGAAGGGCAACCGGTCGAGTTCTACGCCTCGGAAATCATTCTCTCTGCCGGGTCGACCTTTACCCCGCCGATACTGGTCAGATCCGGTATCGGTCCCGCCGATCAGCTGACAGCACTGGGTCTTGAGACAGTCGCCGATCTCCCGGTCGGCAAGAATCTCAGCGATCACGCCAACGTTGTGGTCATCGTTCAACTTAAAGAAAAGGCAAGATGCGAACACTGGACGCATCGTAACAATAATTGCGCAATCCGCTATTCATCCGGTATGTCTGCTACAGGCGAAAATGACATGATCTGCATTAGTATGAATCTCGCGGGCTATGGCGAGGCGGGACTGGAAAGAGGGTTACTGGGCTTCGGGCTCTGGGAAACGCACTCCCGAGGCGAATTGTGGGTGACTAGTACAGATCCCTTCGCGATGCCTGAAATTGATGAGAACCTGCTCTCCGATGAGCGTGATCGCGCGCGACTGCGCGAGGGAGCCAGGCACGTCTTCGAACTTGCTCAAAGCCGCCCGGTATCGTCGATTGCTACGGATGTCCTGCTCAGAGACGCCGCCCGGGATGCAACGAGTCTTCGCATGCAAGATCTGCGCTCTGATCGAGACCTCGATGAGTGGATCAGTCAGTCAGTCACCGATACCTGGCACCTGGTCGGGACCTGCCGGATGGGGGGTCCGGACGATCCGCGTACTGTGGTCGATCCGGATTGTCGGGTGCTCGGCGTCGAAAATCTGCGCGTCATCGACGGCTCAATCATGCCGGACGTCACCCGCGCAAATACGAACCTGCCGTGTATGACGATCGCCGAGCACATGGCGCAGCGACTGGCGTGACCCGTTGAGCTCATCGGCGCCAGCCTGGCGCTGGAATACTTCGACGGCATCCGAGACAGTCTGGAAGAGCTGTAGGCGGACCCTCGCACATCCCCGATTCAGTCAAGGTACCTGCATAGCGTCAGCCGCATGATTGCGTTCGCGTCGCGAATCCTGCTAGAGTGGTCTTTCGTTCACACAAGTAGATGCGTGCGGAAAGGAGCAACTCCTGTGGCAGGTGAGCGCCAGTATGACGTGATCATCGTGGGCGCCGGATCGGCTGGAGCCATCATGGCGGCGAGGCTCTCGGAAAACCCGGACCGGCAGGTGCTTCTGATCGAAGCCGGGAAAGATTATCGGGCCGCCGAGGCGCCGGAGGAGATGCGCAGTCCTAACTCCAAAGGTATCAGCGACCCCGAACTTTTTCCGCAGTATTCGTGGACGGACCTGATGGTTGCGCGGCGTCCCGAGCAAGGACCGCGATTCTACGGTCGTGGCAAGGGTGTTGGCGGGAGTTCCGCTATCAACTATCAAATGGCCCACCGCGCGATGCTGGAGGATTACGACGGATGGGCCGAGCAGGGGTGTATCGGCTGGTCGGGCGAAGAATTGTTGCCCGCGATGAACCGCCTGGAAAATGACCACGATTTCGGCTATGCGCCGTACCACGGAAACCGTGGCCCCGTTCAAATCTATCGACCACCTATTTCATCCTGGGGAAAGGTCGATCACGCGTTGCTCGAGGCGGGTCTGGATTCGGGACACACCTGGCATGAGGATCACAACGCGCCGGGAGCGACCGGCATTACGGCGATGCCGTTGAACCGCAATTCCGATGGCCGGATGTCGACGAACGCTGCCTATCTGGAGCCTGCGCGGGAGCGTGACAATCTGACGATCCTGGGAGATTGTCAGGCAGACCGGGTGCTGTTCGAAGGGAACCGGGCAGTAGGCGTGCGTGCGATTCACGACGGAAACCCGGTGGAGTATTACGGGTCGGACGTGATTCTGTCCGCCGGCGCCAGCTTCACGCCGCCGATTCTCATGCGATCCGGAATTGGCCCCGCTGAACACCTGAGGGAACTCGGGGTCGATGTCCGGGCTGATCTTCCCGTGGGACAGAACCTCTGCGACCACGCCACGGTTGGTTGTCTCCTGAGCCTCAAGGAATCAGCGCGCTGCCAGCACTGGACTGAGCGGGACAACAACTGCAACATCCGCTACTCATCCGGGTTGGCCGGTGCCGGCGAAAACGACATGTGGATGGTCAGCATGAACATCACTGGATTCAGTGAGGATTCGTTGCGGACCGGATCGCTGACCGTCGTTCTCTGGCAGACGTTTTCCCGTGGCGAGCTGCGCCTGACGAGTACTGATCCGTTCGCGATGCCGACGATCGACGAGAATCTCCTGTCCGACGAGCGGGACCGTGTCCGGCTTCGCGACGGAGTACGCCGGCTTTTTGAAGTCGCCGAGAGCCGGCCGATCAAGGCGATCTCCGAGGAAGTCCTGTTGCGGGATGCCGCCCGAAGCGCCACGGACATGCGAATAGCGGACGTGCGGCACGACCGGGACCTCGACGAATGGATCACACATTCGGTGACCGATACCTGGCA
>SKTL01000516.1 GCA_007122555.1 Thermomicrobiaceae bacterium
GCCGTCGTGCAACGAGCGTCCGATAAACGCCTGGAACATGTAATGCTGGTCGAGCAGATCCCAGGGGATAAAATGACTGCGGCGGACGAGTATCGACCAGAAGAAGAGAATCCAGAACCCGGCCAGCCCGGCGATGACCGCCAGGGTTGTCGGGACAGGTCGCGCTCGGAGACGCTCGATTACCGTCCTCGACCGCGTGACAGCTTTCACTGGTGTCCCGTCCGTCCGGTTCCTCGAAGGTCACTCGCTCGAATAGGGTCGATTTTGCCACAATGATCTGCCCGAGACAGCGCGGGTGGTTGACGGTCGGGGACCGGGATTCCTCGCGGGCGCTTGAAATGACAGGGGAGGGTGACGCGAGGCCGCAAAACGTGACGTGCAGCCCTACGGCTCCTCGGTCATCCAGGTCTTACGCCACTTCTGGAACGCTTTGAAACCTTTGCCGGCGGCTCGGCCTGCGGACTGAATCCCCTGGTTGGCCATGTCACCGGCGGCCTTGGCGCTGTCGGTTGTATAGCGCTGGGTAATCGTGCTGATGGTGTGGAAGTCGGCCTCGACCTGCTCGCGGGTAAGTCCGGCGGCGTGAAGATGGCGGTTGGCGTTCTCCGGCTGCATCTCGTTGAGCGCAAATCGGATCGCGCCGATGGTGACCAGTACGTTGTTGACCTGGCGAAGCATCGGCACCCATCGGGCGACTTTGTAAAATCCGCCGACGCCCAGGACGTCCATAAGCGGGGATCGTTTCGGCGCGCCCATCCAGCCTTCCTGAACGAGGGAAGCCGAGAGCTTGCCGTAGTTGCCCAGCCTGCTCGATATATCGCTGATTGCATCTCGTACGTCCGGTTCGTTGGTTTCGGTCATAGACCCCGTCAATCGCGGGCGGCCAGAGTCAGCCGCCCCTGTCCTGCTCCGTTATGTCTCGTCAGGCCACCCCGTGCTTCGAGAGATACTGCTGATGGTACTCCTCCGCGCGATAGAAGACCGGCGCCGGTTCGACAGTCGTGTAGACCTCATGCCGTTCACTTGCCTGCTTGTCCTTCAGCGCATGTGCGGCAATGCCGGCCTGTTCGTCGTCGTGGGTGAAAATGACCGACCGATATTGCGCCTTCTCCCGGAAGGTCGGGCTGTGCAGGCTCCAGAAATGGTCGATCAGGTTCTGATAATCAATGCGGTCAGGTTCATATTCAACCTGAACAACCTCGGTGTGTCCAGTGGCTCCGGAGCAGACGTCCGGGTAGCTCGGGTTCTCGGTGTGCCCGCCCGCGTAGCCGACAATGACGTCTGCAACGCCGTCGAGTTTCCGGAATGATGCCTCCACTCCCCAGAAGCAACCGGCTCCGAATGTTGCGAGTTTGGTCATAGTACTCTCCCTGGGTAGGTTCGATTATCCGTCGCGGCTGGTTCCTGAACGAGGTCGCTCGATCACGACCGGTCTACTTTCCGTCTATTCGTCGTCCGCCGGATCGAGTTCCATTGCTGCGGAGTTCATGCAGTACCGCATGCCAGTCGGATTCGGCCCATCATCGAACAGGTGGCCCAGGTGCCCGTCACAGGCGGCGCACTTGACTTCGACGCGAACCATGCCGAAGGAGCGATCCTCGACGAATCGAAGCGCGTCCTTACTGATTGGATCCCAGAAACTCGGCCACCCGGACTTCGAGTCGTACTTGGTTTCGGACGAGAAGAGCTGCGTCCCGCATCCGGCGCAGCGGTAGACTCCGTCTCGCTTTTCGTGGACATACATGTTTGCGAACGGCGGCTCGGTTCCGCCCTGTCGCAGGATCTTGTACTGGTCCGGCGTGAGGCGTTCTTTCCAGTCCTGTTCGGTCAGTTCGATCTTCTCAGCCATCTGCGTCTCCTTCGTGGCTATTGCCCTCGCTCCCGAGCCCTCTTCCAACTCCGAGAGGGAAGATTGCGTCACGGACTGCTTCAATAATTCACAGCCGAGCGTGCGGGCAAACTGCTACTGCACCGTCAATCGGCGATAGACATCGGTCAATCGTGTCGCTAGCGCCGGTGTGTCCTCGATCACCATATAATGGCCGATGCCGAACGTGTACGGCATGTAGTCGCGGGCTTCGCCGTCGATCGTCAGCGCGAACGTGCTTACACCGGACTGGCGCGCCTCGATCAGCGCCTTGCGGGTGTCTTCGATGCCGTAACGTCCGCCGTAACCGTCGAAATCGTTCGGCCTTCCATCCGACAACAACATCAAGATGCGTACCCTCGCCGGCTGAAGCGTCAGGTTATGAACAGCATGCCGGATTGCCGGTCCCATGCGTGTGTAGGCGCCGGGCGACAGCCCGTTGATCCGGCCTTTAACCGTCTCACCATACGGCTCGTCAAACTCCTTAACAATCGAGAACTCGGATTGCTTCCGGGTACTTCCGCTGAAGCCGTAGACCGCATGCCGGTCGTCCAGCATGGTCAGCGCTTCACAGAGGAATACGATGCCGCGACGAGTGACCTCGATAACCTGATCGTTACGCGGATCGTCATCAATCCAGGCGCCGGTGGAGCCGCTGAGATCGATCAGGCAAGCCAGCGCGATGTTTCGCTCCTTCTCTTGCACGTGACTGTACAGCTTGTCTGACGGCGACAGACCAGCGCGCTGGTCGGCTTGCGAGTCGACCCATGCGCCGAGGTCGATCTCGTCGCCGTCCATCTGCCGGGTCATGCGCAGGCGCTCCGGTCGAAGCGCTTCGAACTGCTGCTTCAGATGCCGGATGAGCGCCGCGTGCTGACGCAGAATCTGTTCGACCTTGTCGGTACTGCCGGACTTCGGTCGCCGGGTTCGCAGCGCGCACCACTCCGGCAGGTACATTTCCCGGAGGTAATCCCATTCATGGTAGACGTAGGCGCCCTTCTTCTCTTCCTCGGTCAGCGGGACCGTATGGAACGTCCGGGCTGGTTCCCGGTCCGCCAGGCTGATCTGCAGCGATTGCCGGCCGCCCACCGGACTTTTCCGGTTTCGATTCCGCATCGGATTTGGCTGGCTGGATTCGATCTGAAGCGGCTCGCTGCGTGGCGGTGGACGGCGTTTCCGCCCGCTTCCTTTCGAATCTTCCGACTTGATCTCCTCAATTTCGATCTGCGGGGGTTTCAAGAGATCCGGCCGGATACGGCCCCGAAAGTGAACGGCAAGTGGAGGCGTGATGTCTTGGCCTGAGCTGCTGCCGCTGGAGAACTCCCGGGCCAGCTTCAGGCTCTGTTCCGGTTCATCCGATTGCAGCATATCCCCGGTCGCCAGCAGCATATCGCGGAGCTCTCCGTTACTCCGGGGATACTCCGCAGTGATCTCCTGAATATCCGCATCCCGCGGCTGTCGATCGATCGGCAGCCGGAGCAAGCTCTGTATGAGATGTTCCAGATTGCGATGTCCGTTCCGGCCGCCGTGCTGAGGACGGCGCTCAAGGGCATCCTGACGCATCTGACGGATGTTCGGCGCCAGACCGGGCCAGGTTGCGATCAGCGCACGATCGATCCATTCTCCAGAGAGAATTTCGTAATATACGAACCGTTCGCGGTCTTCGGTTGGATCGGGTACGCGTTCGAGATCGAGCATCCCGCTGCGTACTTGCATCACTTTCCAGGCAGAGGTTACGCGGTAGAAAAGCCGGGCCTGTTTCGTGTCCGGAAAGATGTCGATTTCCGGCGGCACGAAGATCGTGCGGCCATCCGAGTACGAACCCTGCCGGGCGAGCGTGTTCGACATCACTTTGAGCCGGTCGTCAGAGAGCGCCTTGACATAAAGCGCAAGCGTGCTTTCGACCTCGACAAATGGCAGGCTGGCGACCGGATGCTCCGGCTCCGCTGGTTTCCGGTTGCGGGTCGGGTTGAGTTTGCGAAACCAGTCTCGAACCATCTTCTCAACCCTTATTCCGCAAAGATCGTCGTCACGACGTCGGAAACAGCTTGCTGAACGGTCGCATCGTCAGTAATCGGCGCCGCGATCGCAAGTTCGCAGGCGCGTCGCGGGCTGATACCGGAGCGGATTAGCGTCGCCGCATAGACGAGCAAGCGGGTGCTGGCGGGCTCATCGAGACCGGAGTCGCTCAGGTTTCGAATCATTTCACCAAGCCGGACCAGCAGCTGGCCGGTTTCCCGGTCGACTCCGCTTTCGTGGACAATAATCTCCAGTTCTTCTTCCGGCGGCGGGAAATCGAAGTCGATCGCCACGAATCGCTGGCGGGTGCTTGGCTTCAGGTTCTTCATCAGGCTCTGATAGCCGGGGTTGTAGGAAATGACCAGCTGGAATTCCGGCGGCGCGATAAGCACCTCTCCGGTCTTCTCCAGCCGGAGCCGTCGCCGGTCATCCGTGAGCGGGTGAATCACCACGGTCGTGTCTTTGCGGGCCTCGACAATCTCGTCCAGATAGCAAATCGCGCCGGTACGTACGGCGTAGGTCAGAGGTCCATCCATCCAGACGGTCTCATTGTCCTTGATCAAGAACCGGCCCAGCAGGTCGCTTGCGGTGAGATCATCGTGACAGGCGACGGTAATCAGCGGGCGTCCCATGCGGTGGGCCATCGCCCGGACAAACCGGGTCTTTCC
>SKTL01000427.1 GCA_007122555.1 Thermomicrobiaceae bacterium
CCCACCAGCGTTGCGGTGATCTGGAATGAACAGTCACAGGTGGAATCATCACTCCCGGGTCGGGCGAGCGAAAACAAGGCATACTGAGTCAACCCTTTTCGACAAGCCAAGTATACGTCTGGCTTTGAAGCGTCGTCAATTTTGCTGGCGACTGTGGAAGAAGGGCGCCGCGCGTGAACGTCGTCCGCGGGTTCCTTGAACGGTGACGGCACGATTGCAGGAACCGTTCCGACTGGTATAATCCGCGAATGCCCGCCAGTCTGTGCTGCGGGATGCGCGGCATGGGCCGCGCATGAGTAAATGATCGAAGTGTATACACCCTTTCTGCGTTGCGCCCGTTGCTGAATGCCAAGTCAGCGACGTCCGGTGTAATGCGGCTCCGAAGGAAGGAGGACTGCTTGGCGACCTATACCCCTGAGCCACGCGAATATGAACTGATGGTGCTGCTCTCGCCCGAGCTGGGCGAAGAGGCGCTTGAGACGGAGATGAACCGTATCTCCGATCAGATTACCGGTACCGGGGCGGAAATCATTCGCTCCAAGTCGACGACCCCCTGGGGCCGGCGCCGGCTGGCGTATCCGATTCAGAATTATCAGGATGCGTTTTACGTGCTATATTCAGTGTCCAGTCAGCCGGGACAGCTTGATCCGTTTGAACGTGATCTCAAGTTGAACACCAACGTCATTCGCTACCTGCTGATTCGGCAGGAGAAGGCGCAGGCGCTGGAAGATGAACCGGCGCCGGAAGCAGCGGATGAAGAGACCGAAGAACCCGGGACTGAAGCAGAGCCGGAAGCAGACGCTGTTGCTGACGATGCGGAGGCTGCAGAGGCTGACGCGACGGAAGACGCGGCTGACGCGCCGGCCGACGAAGGGTCCGACGAGGATCAGACGTAAACGCGTAGGGAGCGTGCAATGTCAACAGGCCGGGCACGAGCACACATTATTGGGAATATTGGCCAGGATCCGGAGATGCGGTTTTCCCAGAGCGGCACGGCAGTGACGAATTTCTCTGTCGCGGTTAATCGGACGCCGCGAAGCCAGCAGGGTCAGGGTGAAGAACAGCCGCCCGACTGGTATCGAGTGGTCTGCTTTGGGCAACTGGCGGAGATGGCCGACCAGTATTACAGCAAGGGCAACAAGGTCTACGTTGAAGGGCGCCTGCAGATCAACCGATTCACAGGCAACGATGGTCAGGAACGTCAAAGTGTTGAGATCATTGCAAGCGAGCTGATGAACTTGACTCCTCGCTCAGACGGCGAGGGCATGTCTCAGCAGCGCAGCGGCGGTGGGCAACAGAGCGACGACGAACTCGATGATCTGCCCTTTTAGGTGAGCGGCTGACGCACCGGCGGAGCGTATCGAGTCTCGAGACAAACGAGCAGCATTCAGAAGAGAGGAACGGGCTTCGTGGCCGAAGAACGAGAAAGCAGGACATCAGGTCCGCGAGATGGCGGAGAACGCGGCGGCAGCGGTCCGCCCCGGCGGCGCCGCTTTGGCGGCGGCGGGAACCGATATTTCCCGCGCCGGAAGGTCTGCCATTTCTGCATAGATGGCGTGGACGTTGTGGATTACAAGGACATCGGGCGACTGCGTCGCTATGTCTCCGATCGCGGAAAGATCGAGCCGCGCCGGCAGTCCGGAACGTGCGCAAAACATCAGCGCCAGTTGTCTCGCGCGATCAAACGCGCCCGGCACGTCGCACTGATTCCGTTCAGTCAGTAGATCGGGCTTCGAGCAGGTCCGACCGACGCCCGGAGACCCTAGAGGAAACCGGGCGCCGTTGATGCAGACAATCGCGCGCGATGCCGGACCGGCCGGATCATAGCATCGAGCGCGATTCCCATTTGTCGGCAGAGAGAACCGAGGACACATTCGTATGGTGGAACGTATCCGCAATGAGTTCCGGCGAATAACAACTGGTGAGGCCGACGGCGAGCGAATGTCGCAGGCTGAACTGGATTCGTATCGGCGCCAGCTGATTCTGCTGGTTGTTACGGTGACGACGGTAGCCCTGGTCCTGATCCTTGGTATTGGCGCCTACTATCAGTACATCCACCTTCCGCGCCAATCCGTGGCAACGGTGAACGGCGACACGATTTCCCGCTCTGACTACTGGGATTTTCGCCGATATGAGTTGCTGAACCAGATTAACCAGTTTCAGCAGTTCTCACAGATGATGGAAGGCGAGCAGGCGCAACAATACATGCAGCTTGCGGCTGAGGCGAATCAGGAGTTCGAGAACGTCGAAAACGCCTCGATCGACCCCATGACCGTCGACGAAATGATCACCAACAAGATCCTGATGGATGCGCTTGATGATCTCGGGCTCGAGATTACCGAAGCGGAAATCGACGAACGCACCGTCGAGTTCTTTACCGGTATGTCAATCTCTGAAGAACAACCCGGTCCGTCAGCCGACCCAACCGCTGAAGCCTGGGCAACGGCTACCGCAGAGGCTCAGCAGGAAGAGATGGAAGCTGAGCAGGAGGCGATCGAGGAGGCCGAAGCAGACGCCAATGACGCCGTTGTGGAGGATGACGGTGACAACGGCGTAGCGGACGATGCGTCTGATGATGCGCTCGACGACGAGGATGCGTTCCCGACTCCTGAACCTGAGCCGACTCCGGCTGAATCGGATATCCGGGCGACGGCAGAGGCGAATCAGCGAGATCATGAGGAATTCCTGCTGGATCGCGCCGGAATCTCCCACGATACGTTCGTTGAGATGTTTATCCTGCCGGACATCGCCCGCCAGAAGATTCGCAATCACCTGGCGGAGGACGTCGCGACCCGCGCCGAGCACGTCGAGGCGGCGCATATTCTCGTCGCGACGCAGGATGCATCGCAGGTCATCTATGAGGATCTGACCGAGCACGATGCGGATTTCGCGGAGCTGGCGGAAGAGCAAAGCACCGATCAGCAAACCGCGCCGAATGGCGGAGATCTCGGATGGTTCCCGCGAGGCGTGATGGTGGATGAGTTCGACGAGGTTGTATTCAGTCTCGACACAGGCGAGATAAGCGAGCCGTTCCAGACCGAGTTCGGCTGGCATATCGTAACGGTTCTGGATCGTGATGATGATCGCCCGCTCGATCTGACCATGCTGCAGCAACGACGTCAGCAGGCGTTCGACGACTGGTTGCAGGAACAGCGGGAGGCGGCAGACATCGAAACCGATCATGAACTTCCCGAGGATCCCGGTCAGATGCCGGGACAGTTCCAGCCACCGGCGGGTGCGCCACGGCCGCCGCAACCAGATATGGACATGCAACCGCAGCAGGAGATACAGATCGACGGATCCGAACAGGACGACCTGTTTGACGGTGAAGATCCCTTCGATATCGATGATGCCGACGATAGCTGAGTCAACACCGGGCGGGCGCGTCAGCGTTCCGCCCGGTGACAGAGTCTGATCGCGGAACCTGGAGAACGCACTTCCGTGTTTCGCGAGCGACGCATCTGAAATGAGGTCGGGTCATGCTTCAGGATCATTCCAGCCGATGGAGTGCGGCGGCATCACCCGGTGGGCTGATTGGGCTTGTACTGACCATTCTGTCCATCATCGCGCTGGTTGCCGCCGCGCTTGGCCTGACTGACCGACTCCGGATCGCGCTCGATGAAGTCATCCTCTATCCCGTGTTTGGCGTTGCGGCGCTCGCAACGCTGTTGCTCATCTATCTTCTCATCAGCTACGCGACAATCGGATACCGCATGGACGCCGAGACGCTGACAATCACGTGGGGATTGTCGGCGGTCAGGATCCCGTACGAGCAAATCGAAGCGGTTGACCCGGCGGACGAAGTGCTGGGCGAGCAGAATACCGGATGGATGCCCTTCTGGCCTGGATACTATGTCGGGACTCGCAATACCGACATCGGCAGCGTTCGCGTGATCGCGACCCTGCCGCCGCGCCGGCAGATACTCATCTCGCGGAGTAATGGGGAGCATATTGCGATCTCCCCGGAGCGCCCGCTTCTGTTCATGGAAGAGCTGGCGCGCTGGCACTATGCCTACTATCAGTCGCTGGATCTCGAAGAATCACCGATCGCTGAGCGGCCGGTAGCGGCTCGCGAGCAAGCGCCGGTCGCAGACGTTTCAGATGCGGAGCAGTCGGGAATCGGCCCGGATCCGTATCCCGCACAGGGAGAAGAGCCAGGCGCCTGGCAGCAAGCGCCTGCCGGGCCAACTTCGCTGTCTCCCGATGACGCCGGCGAACCGCAACCCGAGCCCTACACTGAGCCGCCGTATCAACAGGCGGAACCCGAACGGTCGCCAGTCCCTGCATACGAACCTGAACCGCCACCGCAAGCGCCGGTGGCGCCGGAGCCGGTGTTCGGGACGCCGAGCGCGACTGATCGGCCGTCAACGCCTGAGGTCGAGCCGGCATATCGACGGGACCTGGAACCAGAACCTGAACCGGCACCGCAAGCGCCACCAGCGCCGGAACCGGTGTTTGGCACGTCAATGCCGGCTGATCAGGAGCCAGGCAGCGCTCAGCGCTTCGGCGCGGTCCGGCCAGAGGTTGCAGCGTCG
>SKTL01000090.1 GCA_007122555.1 Thermomicrobiaceae bacterium
CTTGAGCTCACGTGGCCCGTGATCGGAGGCTTCGCGGCGAACTACGTGATTGGACCGATGTTCGTTGACGCGATCGCCGGGCGGACACTTGCCCGAGTTAAGGAACTGGCCGAATCCGGCCAGACTGCGTCGTCTGGAGCGCGAATATGAACCGGCGCGTTGTTGTTACCGGACTCGGACTCATCACGCCGCTTGGAACCGGACTCGACGAGACATGGGAGAGTCTTCGCGCCTGTCGATCAAAGGTTCGCGCAGTCGATTTTCTCGATCCGCGGGAGTTCAAGTCGCGAGTGGCCGCGTCGATCCCGGACTTTGAGCCGCTCGACTACATGTCGCCGAAGCGCGCGAAACGGCTGGATCGTTTCAGTCAACTCTCGGTCGCGGCCAGCAAATTGGCCATCGAGGATTCCGGGATCTCGGTGACCCGGCATGACGGGACCGACATCGGCGTCAACCTGGGATCCGCGCTCGGCGGTGTCGCCTATGGTGAAGCCCAGCACAACAGGTACTTCCAGGGCGGACTCAGAGCGGTAGATCCAATGATCGCGCTCGCCGTGTTTGGCGGGGCCGGGGCGACGAATGTTGCGATCGAGTTCGGCCTCAAGGGGCCGTCAATGGGAAACGCAAACTCCTGCGGTTCCGGCGCAAACGCGATCGGAGAAGCGTTCCACATGATCAAGCGAGGCGAAATAGACATCATGCTCGGGGGAGCTGTCGAAGCGCCGCTGGCGCCGATGATCTTCGGAGGCTTCTCCCTGATCCGGGCGTTGTCCACCCGCAATGACGACCCGGAACACGCCAGCCGCCCGTTTGATGTTAATCGCGACGGCTTCGTGCTCGCCGAAGCGGCCGCGATGGTCGTATTGGAAGAGTACGAGCATGCGGTCAATCGAGGCGCTGAGCCGATCGCCGAGATCACCGGCTATGCGGCCACGAACGACGCCTACAACATGATCGCTCCCCGCCCTGATGGCAGTCAGGCCGGCCGGGCGCTCTCACTTACGATGAAGGAAGCGGGCGTAACGCCAGACGAAATCGACTATCTCAACTCGCATTCCACGTCAACGCCGCTCGGCGATACGGCCGAGTATCTGGCGATTCGCAACGCGTTCGGTGAGCGCACGAACACCATCCCCGTCAGCGGGACGAAGGGGTACTACGGACACCCGCTCGGCGCCAGCGGAGCGATCGAGGCGGCCATTATGTGTCTGATCCTGCAGCGCGGGTGGTTGCCGCCGAACGTGAACCTTGAAGAGCCGGATCCGGACGCGCCGCTGAATTTCGTGACCGGGTTGGGCATCGAGCAGCGGGTGGAAACCGTGATGTCCACTGCGCTCGGCTTCGGCGGAATCAATACCGGGATGATCTTTCGAACTGTCTAGCGATTCATCTGGACATCAACCCACAGTCATGTATGATGACCGTGGCCTGAGACACGGACGGAAAGGAACAACGATGTTCAGGATCGCCGAAGTCCTGCCCCCGGAGCCGAACCTGGCGTGGGAAACCACGCTGCAAGCCGGTGTTACCGAGGTAGTCGGGGGACTCCCCTGGAACGACCGCATGAACCGCGGCGATGAGCCCTGGGATTACATGCCGCTCATGCGGATGAAGCAACGCTACAACGATGCCGGGTTCAATCTCGCCGTTATCGAGCAGCGGCCTCCGCTGTTCAAAGCGAAGCGCGGTCAGGAAGGTCGCGACGCAGAAATCGACACTGTCTGCACCTTACTGGAAAACATGGGACGGCTCGGCATCCCCGTCTGGTGTTACGAATGGATGTCCGATTTCGTCGTTCATCGGACCAGCCGGACGATCGAGTCCCGAGGCGGCTCGCTCGTCACCGGATACGACGATTCGCTGGTCAAAGATGACAAACCGGAGCAGGGACCGATTTCCGAGGAAGAGCTCTGGGAGAACCTGACGTACTTCCTGGAACGCGTGATCCCGGTTGCCGAGAAATCCGGCGTAACGCTGGCGATGCATCCGGATGACCCGCCGCTCTCGCCAACTCGCGGCGTGTCGCGGATTATGTGCAGCGTTGAGAACTACCAGAGACTGGTCGATATGATCCCCAGTCCGGTAAACCAGATCGCGCTCTGTCAGGGCAATTTCACGCTCATGACTGACGAACTTCCGGGCGTTATCCGACACTTTGGGAATCAGGGCAAGATCGCCTTTGTTCACTTTCGGGATGTCGAAGGGACGCCGGATAATTTCGTCGAAACCTGGCATGACAACGGCAAAACCGACATGCTGGAATGCATGCGCGCCTATCGGGACGTCGGGTTTGAGGGCGTCATGCGCCCCGACCACGTTCCGACCATTGCCGGAGATGATGTCGGCCAGTACTCCGCCTACGCTGCGCTCTATGCAATCGGCTACATGCGCGGATTGCGGGACTCGGTCTATCGCGAGAAACATTGACGAGCGCGCTGCACCGAACAGTCGGTCAGCCTCGTCTGGCCCAAACGTGAAAGGGACGAATAGATGGCGATCAACGTACCGGACATCCAGCGACCGGACAAGAAACTCGTCGAAGGACTCGCCGCAGTCGGAAGCGCCACTGCCGCGGGCGATCTCTCCAAGCTCGGCATTCGAGACGCCCACTTGCGCGGGCTGACGTCCTGGACGCCGGGTAAGGCGATCGCCGGTCCGGCGGTCACCCTGCAATTCATGCCGAAGCGCGAGGACCAGTACCACCAGGATGAATATTCCGACCCTGAGGAGCAACTACACCGGCATGCGCTGTATGTCAGTCAGGCCGGAGACATCGTCGTGGTTGACGCTCGCGGGCATATGGGCAGCGGCGTCTTCGGCGATATGATGCTGACCTACTTCTCGGGCAAAGGCGGCGCCGGGATCGTGATCGACGGCTGCATCCGCGACTGGCCGAAGGCCCAGAAACTCGATAACCTGGGCTTCTGGCTGAAAGGCGTCACCCCGAACTTCCACACTCAGACCGACATCTTCCCCTACGCCGTGAACGTGCCGATCGCGTGCTGCGACACACTGGTCATGCCAGGCGATATCATTATCGCCGACGATGACGGCGCGACGGTTGTGCCCATCTCGCTCGCTGAGCAACTGCTTGAGCGCGCCAGCCATCACGCCGAGTGGGAAGATTTCTCCCGCGAGCGATTGATGCAGGGTGGCGATCTTCGCCGCTACTATCCGCTCCACGATGATGCTCGCGACGAGTACGAGCAGTGGAAGAAAGAAAAGGGACTGTAACCAATGCGCAAGAGACCCGGCATCTGGTTCAAACTGATGGCCGCGTCATGACCGCATCCAGAACGAACGCACTGGCCACGCCGCTCGGAATTCTGGGCGGCGGTCAACTTGGACGGATGACGATTCAGGCGGCGAGCGCGCTGGGAATCGATGTCGTGGTGGGAGACGGGAAACCGCGCTCTCCCGCCGGACGGCTGGCCCAGGGCGAGGTCATCTTCACGGGAGGCTGGGATGATGACGCCGCGATCCATGACATCGCCAGTCGGGCGCCCACGATTACGCTGGAGAACGAGTTCGTCGACGCCGGCGTTCTGGAAAAGCTGGAAGCGGCCGGCGCCACGGTACTGCCCTCGCCGGATTGCGTTCGAACCGTTCAGGACAAGCTCAAGCAGAAGACCGCCATGCAGCGCGCCGGTATCCCGACGCCGCAATTTCGCCAGGTGCACACGCCTGATGATCTCCCGCGTATCGCGAACGATCTTGGCTGGCCATGTGTGCTGAAGGCCCGTCGCGACGGTTACGACGGATACGGCAACCGGAAACTGGACGCAGATGACGACCCCGTCGCTGCCTGCGAGTCGCTCGGATGGCCCGAGCGCGAGCTTTTTGTGGAGCAATTCGTCCCGTTTAGCTGCGAGCTGGCGGTGATCGTCGTACGCGGTCGAGACGGAGAGACGATCAGCTACCCGGTCGTCGAGACCCAGCAGGATCCGGAGCTTCAGATTTGCCGGGTGGTGATTGCGCCGGCCGACATCCCGGCGGGACTGGCGCAAGACGTCGAACAGATTGCCCGCGGCGCTGTTGAATCGGTCGACGGAACTGGGACATTCGGCGTCGAGCTCTTTCTGCTGGAAGACGGACAGGTGCTGGTGAACGAGCTCGCCCCGCGACCGCACAACTCAGGACACTACACGATCGAGGGATGCGTCACATCGCAATTCGAGAATCACGTCCGGGCCGTTCTGGGACTTCCGCTGGGCAGTCCATCGCTTCGGGAAGGCGCGGCCGTTATGGTTAACCTGCTGGGCCACGGCGGCGAAATGCCGGACGCAGAACAGTACAGATCTGCGCTCTCGGTACCCGGGATTCATCTGCATAACTACGGCAAGGATCAGAGCCGTCCGGGCCGAAAGATGGGTCATATCACAGCCTGCGGAAACTCTCCGAATGACGCGCTTCAACGGGCATCAACCGCCGCTGAACGGATAAGGATGTAAGCTGCGATGGCGGAGCAACCACTGGTCGGCATTGCGATGGGCAGTTCCTCGGACTTACCGACGCTCGAACCGGCAATCGAGATC
>SKTL01000240.1 GCA_007122555.1 Thermomicrobiaceae bacterium
GCTCACTGACGAGACACTGATATGACCGTCGATATCTGGTTCATCGACGGTGTCGATCATCAGAAACCGCTCGCCGAGTCGGGCGCTTAGTCCATTCCCAGCTTCCGTTTCGCGACGCACCCCGACGCCCAGCACCAGATCAGCCTCATCAAAGGTCTTCTCGACGAATTCGTTGCTGTTTCCCTCCCGCCACAGTCCCAGCGAAAGCGGGTGAACGGTCGGGAACGCGCCGTGGGAATCCCAGACATGCATTACCGGCGACTGCAGATGCTCGGCCAGGCCGACGAGCGCTTCGCTGACCTCGGGCCAGAATGCGTTCTTGCCGGCGACGATCGCGATCGAAGGCGCGTCGTCGATCCGGTGGGCGAGGTTGTCAGTGTCGACCGCTGTGTTATCCGGGACGATTTCGGGCGACTCTTCAATTGCGGTCGGCAGGTCGATGTCGCTCATCGTCAGCGCGCTGACCGCGATCTCCACGTGCACCGGTCCGGGGCGACCGCGCGTGGCGACGTCGAACGCGAGTTTGATCGCCGCGGGGATTTCGTGCGCGTCTTCAATGCGCACCGACCATTTGGTCACCGGTTCGAAGACCTTCTGCAGGAAGTGCGGATCATCGACGCCGTGGAACGCTTCCCTGGCCGCATCTTCGGCAACACCGCCGGAAATATGCACGATTGGAACGCCAGCGGCGTACGCGCCGGCGATGCCGGAGAGACTGTTCGTGGCGCCCGGCCCGGCCGTCACCAGGACGACGCCCGGTTTCCCGGATGTCCTGGCGTAAAGCTCGGCCGCGATCGACGCGTTGTTCTCGTGCATCACCGTCACGACGTCAATATCCGGCGCATCAGACAGCGCGTCATACAGATAGATGACGTGATCGCCATCCAGGCCGAAAATGGTCGTAACGTCCTCGCGGCGCAAACATTCGATGGTAGCTGCTGCAGGCGATTTATACATTGCCGCGCGCCTTCCCGGTCTGACTGATTATTATTCACTCCAGTATACGGGAGGCGTGGGATTGTGCGGTCACGCGAGCGGCTGTTCCGCCGCCTGCTCACCCAGGCCGACCCATGATGCCATCCGGTCCGGTCCGATTTTCGAACGCCGGAGTACGTGCGGCATTACCGCGCTGATGAATCGGTATCGCCCATAGATCCGGTTCTCGCACCTGATGAAGCGGGTCATCATCTTTTTCTTCGTCTCGTTGAGCGCGGGACCGTAGTCGATGCAATCCAGGCCGTGCTCGAGCGCATACTCCACGCTGGTGACGATGATATTCTCATAGGCGTGGTATGTCGACGTTCTGCGCCGATCGAAGGCTCCCGCCTGACAGTGAAGCGCGTTTCCGGAACGACAGAACGACTGGTGCCCGGCGTACTCGCCGTCCAGCAGCGCCACGATGTGGACCATTTCGGGGGAATCGAGCATCATGACGGCGTCGGCCATGCTCAGGTAGTTGTCCTGGTAGGGGGTCCGGATCATGATCTCAAGCGACTGGAAGCCATCGAGCGCAGCGGTTCTGAGATTCTCCGGAAGCGATCCCTGGACGATCTTGATTTCTCCGCCCTTGTTCGCGAACTTCTTCCGCTTCCGCGAAAGGCTCTTGCTGCGGCCAAGGTATCCCTCTATACCGGAAAGCTCGCCAACATCGATTAGTCCGCTGTCGACGAACGGCGTTGTTACCGCCCCGACTCCGGCCTGTTCCGAGTCGTATTCGACCACCGTCCCGAGCATGTACTCCTGCAATAACTGGCTGGTCACGCGCTGGACGAACTCTCCGCGGTCGATCCCTTTTCTGACGAACCCCGGATTAGCGCAATGATCGACCGTTGCGCCGTATCGCAGCCAGAGAAACATCGGAATGCCGGGGGTGTCCATCAGCGTAGACATCGGCGGGTCGAAGAAACACGCGCCGTATCTCCGGCACTCGTAGATCACTGCCAGGCCAACCATCGTTTCACCATCATGCGCGCGGACCACGAGCGGTCGTGAGTATCGCGTTCCGGTCGAAAGGACCGCGTTGAGGACTGTCCAGATACCTGGCTCGAGGCCGAGCGCGTTCAAATCGTCTGCGAACAGCGCCTGTTCCTCGTCGGTTATCGAGTCCGCGGTCAGTGTGAATGTCCAACTTCGTGTCGAAGTCGACTGGACAGGCGAGTGCGGCGGTTGACTGGCGATAGAGTTCGCCATGGTTCCCTCCAGGGTTCTGCGTGTATGCAAACCAACGAGTTATGCGAATAGGCGCGTAGATTGCGACAGCAACACGCAAGGTCGCCAGAAGCGCAAAACTTGGGGCAACTGTCCCTTTGCAGATTAGCATCTGAGACGGAGGTTGTGAAGTACGGATGCCCATGACGCAGGTGAGCGCTCATCGGCCGCGGTTGACCGAGGCGACGTCGCCTGAGATCCACTGGGCGGAGCGGCCTTCCCGTTACATTACATTACGTGCGCGAAAAGGATAGATCAGTCAACCGGTTCGTTCGCCAGCTGGCGGATATCTTCGACATGTTCTCGATCGTGCCCGGCGAAGTTGGCCTCTACCAGATCAATAATGCGCTGGTACTGCTCCTGGAAGTCAGATGGGATAGTGCGGTCGAGATCATCTTCGTTCATCTGCTCCAGCGTCAGGATGACGCGTTCCTGCGTCTTTCGAAAGTCCGTCAGGACGGCGTTGAGCGGAGTATCCTGATATCGCTTGAAGATGATGTCATTGACGCCGTCAATATCCAGCGACTGGTAGGTCTCCCGATCGATGTCGAGGGCTTCCCACGCGGCCCTGCCTTCGATAACGCCAAGGCCGCGACGTTGCCACTCCGCCAGATGCGCAAGGTGGTCCTTGATTGACCAGCCGCCGTCGTCAGTCGCCTGCGTCATCTGCTCCGGCGAAAGCTCCTCGATGATCGCATTGATCTCGGCGCGCGCTGAATGAATATCCTCCAGAACATCATCCGCGCCGGTGGGCATATCGTCGTATCCCGTCATCCTGTCCTCTCCTGTGAATCGGTTTCGTGCTCATCGCCCGAACCGCGTTCGGGTGCATGATGTCTGCCACTGTCAACTGACCGGTTGCCCGGCAAGCGCTCGGATGTCCTTGATGTGCACCCGGTCGTGTCGCGCGAGATTGAATTTGACCAGATCAAGCACTCGCGGGAAACGTGCGGCGATCTTGCCGCTGGGTTCCCGCTGAAGGTCTGCATCGGTCATTTGTTCAATACGTGATTCTACCGCTCGATGCGTCTCCCGAAAATCCTCAATCACATCCGAGAGAGTCCGGTCCCGGTTGCGCTGGAAGAGGAGTGCATTGAGTTCATGAACGTTGGCGAGTCGCTCGAACTGATCCTGGTCAATGCGGAACCCTTTGCCTGGATGCTTTCCGTCGAAGACGGCGAGCGCCCGGGGTCGCCACTCGGCGATGTGAGACAGATGATCCTTGACCGTCCAGCCGACGTCGGTCACCGGGCCCTCCAGCTGCTGTTCCGACAATCCGGAGAAGGACGCTTCCCGTTCTGCCCGGGCTTTGCGAATGTTCGCGAGAACCTCATCCCGTCGGGTGGGTTGCGGGAACTTTTCGGACATCGCCCACCACCTCCGGCACGATACGTTGACAGGTTGATCAATATGCGTGAGGGAGGGCTATTGCACCCTCCCTCGATATCTTCTTCGCTGCGACTCGCGACGCTGCCTCAGTTTAGCCCTTCTTCTCGTTGATCGCCTTCAGCACAACCTGCGAAGTCATTGGAATTTCAGTGACGCGCGCTCCCCCGGTCGCATCCGAGATCGCGTTGGCGATCGCTGCGGCTGTCGGAACAACCGGCGGCTCGCCAACACCCTTAGCGCCATACGGGCCAGCCTTGGACGTCTTCTCAACGAGAATGATTTCCAGCGGCGGGGTCTGGTCGAGTCTGGGCAGGGTGTAATCCATCAGGTTCGGATTCAGCGGCTGACCGTTGTCGTCATAGATCAGTCCCTCATACAGTCCCCAGCCGACACCCTGCACGGCGCCGCCCATAATCTGGCCTTCAACCATCGCGGGATTCAATGCTTTGCCGACATCCTGGGCGACCACGAGGTGCTTGAGCTCAACGTGACCGGTATCCTCGTCGACATTGACGTGGGCGAGCTGGGCCGAGAAGCCGGGAGCCTTATCCTGCACGGCCGACTTGCCGTTACCGGAGACCGGCGGATACTTGCCGCCAAAGCTCATGCTCATGGTTGCAATCTGGGAGAGTGAGAGCGAGACGTCGGGCGATCCCTTCACCCGGACCTGTCCGTCAACCAGTTCCAGGTCATCCGGCGAGACTTCCAGCTCGGACGAGGCGATGGACATTACCTGGTGACGGGCTTCCTGGGCTGCCGCTTCAACCGCGATACCCATTGTGTAGGTCACCTTGCTGCCGCCGCTCATACCGGCATACGGCGCCGCGTCGGTATTCGCAGTCGTCAGCCGTATCTGATCCATCCGGACCCCGAACGTCTCGGCCGCGATCATCGCCATCGTTGTGTTGGTTCCGCTGATGTCCATCGATCCGA
>SKTL01000049.1 GCA_007122555.1 Thermomicrobiaceae bacterium
CGATCGGGCCAAGCCGGACACGCGTCAGGCGCAGAACCGGATAGCCGATCGCCTCCATCATCCGGCGAACGATCCGGTTTCGTCCTTCATGGATCACGATCCGCAGAACGGTCCCCTCGGGTTCGTTGCGGATCGCTCGCACCTCGTTGGGCCGAACCTTCTCGCCATCAACCATTACTCCGCTGACAAGCTTTTCCAGGGTCGGCCTTGGCGGATTGCCGTCTAGCAGGACTTCGTACTCTTTTTCCAGTTCGTATCGTGGATGAGCGATCCGGTTGGCCAGCTCCCCGTCGTTGGTCAACAGGAGCAGACCGGTCGTGGGTCGATCGAGCCGCCCGACGGGAACAACCCGCTCCGGAACGTCAACGAGATCCAGCACCGTGCGGCGTCCGCGTTCATCCTGCGCCGTGGTAATGTATCCGGGCGGCTTGTTGAGCAGGAGATATCGTTTCCGCTCATGGCGAACCGGTTTGCCGTCAACCGCAATTGATTGCTTCTCCGGGTCGACCCGGAATCCGAGCGTGCGGACGATCTCGCCATCAACCGACACACGACCGTCGACAATCATCTGTTCAGCTTTTCGTCGCGACGCGACTCCGCGCGCCGCCAGCACTTTGTGCAAGCGCTCCATACTGGTTCCTTCCCACGCCAGTTTCAGGCGCAGGTATCAATCATGACGGTCATGACTGTCGCCCGTTCGCAATACGGGAACCTGAAACAGTTCCTCGTCACCCTGCAAGAATACAACGTGACCCCAACGCACCGGGAGCGTTCCCCTCGGCAGTGGTCCGAGTTCCAGTTCCGTGACCAGTCCCGCGGCGTCGGTTCGAAGCATCGGCTCGACAAACGGTTGCATCACCAGGAGAAACTGATGCTCTTCCGCTGACGCCTGAAGGTTCGGGAAATCGGGGGACGAACCGAACTGCACCCACCGGACATGATTGTCAACGTGCTCGAGCAGGATGCTGACGTCACTGTATCGATTCTCGCTCCCCATGATCACCGCAATGATCTGATTGTCTTCACGGTGCGTGGCCAGGATGATCGACTCCCCTGCCTGACCGGTTGTGCCGGTCTTGACGCCGTTCACCCGGTCGACGCCGATCAGGGCGTTTGTGTTCAGCACGTCGAACTGCCTGGCGTTCGGACCGACCACAGTCATCGTCCAGGACGGGGCGGCGACGATCTCCGCCAGGAGATCGTCGTCCAGCAGCGCAGCGCCGGCGACCGCCATGTCGCGGGCGGTAGTGTGCTGATCCGGGTGATCGGGTCCGTCCGGATTGACGAACCGTGATGCAGTCATGCCAATCGATTCCGCGACGGCGTTCATCTCCTCGACGAATCGTTCACCTGGAGACTGGCCGATCTGCGGTCCCAGCCGTCCCCCGGCCACCCGCGCCAAAGCATTCGCAGCGTCGCCGCCGGATGGAATCAGCAGTCCCGCCAGAAGATCGCGAACCGAAACTTCGTCGCCAGCGCGGAGTTGCGCGTTGGAGTAGACCGTAGTGTCCACCAGGTCGTTTGCCGAAATCTGGATGCTGTTGTCCGGTTCGAGCACGGTCAGCACAGTCAGGGCGGTGATGATCTTCAGCGTGCTCGCCGGCGCGACCGGTTCATCGGCGTTGTACTCGTACAGCATCGCATCGCTGGAGATGTCGATCGCCAGGAGCGAGCTCGCGGTGGCGCCTGAAATCGGGGATCCTTCCAGCATCGGATCCCCATGAAAAACGGCGTTCGATGGATCCTCGGCGCGCTCGCCATTTGGAGTGGTCGTCATCGGAGCTAGCGCAGACGTGTTCTCCGGTGCGTACCCGCTCTCCCAGGCGCCCACGGTTGCGGGAGCGAACGACGCTCCAAGCAGAACGCCGACGCAGAGCAGCGACATCAACGCTGACTGCCGGATTGTCCCCGCGCGTCCGATCATAGTCCTCTCGTCCGGTCCAACCTGTCGCATATCCTTCGCTACGCAATACTGCAATCAACTGGCTGCTCGTGCTACGATCTGACCATCTCATGGATTGTACCGTGAGTGCCGCGAGGCAACCGTCCGCCCGGCGGCGCCAGCGACCGAATGCGCATTACGCGTGAATAGATTGACAGATTGGTTGGAGACTGTGAGCGTGCCGAAGGCGATCCGCCGCCTGATCAAGGATGCCGTGCTGGAATCGGATGGATACGCAGCGGTAATGTCCATCGAGGAGACCGCCGCGGAGCTCGGTATCCCGGTCTCGGATATCGTCAAACTCGATCAGAATGAAAATCCGTATGGCACCTCCCTCGGGGTCTTCGACACGCTGGCGACCTATGACCATTTCCATCAATACCCGGATGCTGCGCAGCGCGTCGCTCGGGAGCGTATCGGCGAGTATGCGGGCGTTCCCGCGGATCGCGTCATCGTCGGCAACGGTTCCGACGAGATTATCGACATGCTCTTCCTCTTGACGCTGGAGCCGGGCGATGAAGTGATCGTGCCGATGCCGACCTTCGGGGTCTACTCGGCTCGCCCGCCGCTCTACGGCGGCGTGGTGAAAACCGTCGACCGGAAGCAGAATTTCGATCTCGATGTTGACGCGATCATCAACGCGGTCACCGATCGCACCAAGCTGATCTTCCTGGCGCATCCGAACAATCCGACCGGCAATCTGGTAACGACGCAGCAACTCGTTCGCATACTGCGCACCGGCGCGCTGGTCGTCGTCGACGAGGCGTACTACGAGTTCTCGGACAACACGTTGCTCCCGATGCTCGGCGAGTGGGAAAACATGGCGGTTCTGCGCACCTTTAGCAAGTGGGCCGGGCTGGCGGGACTCCGGGTTGGCTACGGAGTCTTTCCGGGAAAGCTCAGCGAGCAGATATGGAAAGTCAAGCCGCCGTTCAATATTAGTGTCGCTGGGTTGAAGGCGGTCGAAGCAGTGCTGGATGACATCGAGTTCCTGCGGGAAACTGTCAGCCGGATACGAGTCGAGCGCGGCCGCCTCTATCGAGCGCTGCGCAAGCTCAACTTTCTGGAACCATATCCCTCGCACGGCAATTACATCCTCTGCCGGGTCACGCGCGGCGATTCGCACGATGTCTACCGCCGGCTCAGGCAGCAAGGTATTCTGGTGCGCAGCTATCGAGATCCCTGGCTTCGGGATTGCATCCGCATCAGCATCGGCACTCCGGAAGATACAACCGTTCTGCTGCGAGCATTGCGCGCAATGGCTGAGGAGGTCTGATCGATGGCCGAGCACCGAATCTCGACGGTCCACCGATCCACCGGCGAAACGTCGGTGAAGTTAATCCTGGAAATTGACGGCTCCGGCGTCAGCCAGATTTCGACCGGTGTGGCGGCGCTGGATCACTTCCTGACGCTCTTCTCACGGCACGGGCAGTTCGATTTGACAATCGAAGCCAGCGGAGATCTGGCGATCGACGCCCACCATACCGTGGAAGACATCGGGATCTGCCTCGGTCAGGCGATCCGGCAGGCGCTCGGCGATCACAAGGGCATCCGGCGAACCGCTGATATCGCCGCGCCAATGGACGAAGCGCTGGCGCATGTCGCCGTTGATTGTGGCGGCCGCGGCTACTTCGTCCAGCGAAACCCGTTTGTTGAGGGTGCAATCGGCTCGCTGGACACCGATCTGGTGAGGCATTTCTTCGAGACCATGGCGTTCGAAGCCCGTATGAACCTGCACATCGTCACGCTGTACGGCTCAAACGCGCATCATCAGGTGGAAGCGGTCTTCAAAGCATTCGCCCGCGCGCTTGACGCCGCCACCATGATCGACAATCGCCTGGAAGGCCGATTGCCCTCGACGAAGGAGCACATTGAACAGGCATGAGTCGGTCTACCGCAGTCCCAGAAGCTAAATCTCCAGCACCTGTCTCTGCAAGCGGAACAGGTCTCGGATACCGGCTTCGCTGACCGAGAGCATCTGCTGCAGTTGCTCATGGGAATAGGCGCCATCCTCGGCGGTCGCCTGAAGCTCGACGAACTTGAACTCGTCCGTCATCACGACGTTCAGATCAACATCCGCGGTGCTGTCTTCGATGTACTCGAGATCCAGACGGACATCTCCGTGAACCACCCCGGCGGAGACGGCTGCGACCATGTTCGCAATCGGTGAGGCCTCCAACAATCCGCCTTCCAGCAGCCGTTGAATCGCCAGATGCACCGCCACATAGCCGCCGGTAATCGCCGCGGTCCGCGTGCCGCCATCGGCCCGGAGCACATCACAGTCAACGACGATCGAGCGTTCGCCGAGCGCGTTCAGGTCGACCGCCGCTCGCAATGACCGGCCGATCAGTCGCTGGATTTCCTTGGTGCGTCCGGAACCTGCGGCCCGGGAGCGCGGTATCCGCACCGGGGAACTCCTGGGCAACATGCCGTATTCAGCAGTGATCCAGCCCTGACCGGTGCCAGTGAGAAACGGGGCGGTCGATTCTTCCACCGTTGCCGTGCAGAGAACGTGCGTTTCACCCATGCGGATCAATGCCGAACCCTCGGCATATGGCGCGTACCCGGCCTCGATCTCGACCGGTC
>SKTL01000011.1 GCA_007122555.1 Thermomicrobiaceae bacterium
GCATGTAGGTCCAATATTCGCACATTTAACTGAAGGATACGAGACGCGCGATCACGGGCAATGCCGGATAGAAGAGCATCATCGGGTGCCTGTGCGCGATTCCGTTCCCGAGGCATCTCGTTCCGCCGCAACACCATTACCTGTCAGGTAATCGACGTCATGCAATCGGCGGCGTGAAATAGACGTAGCGAGTCGATCGCGCACTGTGCGAGGTCCCGCGCTTGCCGGGACATTCATCTATCCGGCCGGAATGGTCGGGAACAGGAGTAGTTCAGTCATGAGCGCCGCAACATATGACGCAGTCGGTCAGGGGCATCAGTTTCTTCGCCGCGTTTTGCTCGCAGACGGTATGATCAGCGGAACGCTTGGCATTCTCTTCATCGTGCTGGCCGGGCCGATGGCGGACTATGTCGGTCTGTCGACAATCTTCCTCAGACTGGTCGGCCTGAGCTTGCTGCCGTTTTCAGTGTCGTTGCTGCTGCTAGCGGGACGGCTTGATCAGTACCGCTCCCTTGTCTGGGCGATTGTCGGTTTGAACGCAGTCTGGGTGTTGGCCAGCATGCTTCTGCTGGTGAGCGGATGGGTTGATCCGACAACGATCGGGATCGCGGTTATCATCGTCCAGGCGATAATGGTCGCAGGGTTCGCCGAGCTGCAGTACATCGGGTTGCGGCGCTCTGAATAGCGTGCGCCTGATGACGATGTCGCCCGACGTTTGCAGAGAATTGGGGAGGGTTGTCGGACTATGGGTACCCGGACCAGAACGCCCGGCGACCTTCTCCGGAACTGGCGCCAGTTCCGGCGGATCAGTCAGCTGGACCTGGCGCTGAACGCCGATGTTTCGACGCGCCATATCAGTTTCATCGAAACCGGTCGGTCGCAGCCGAGCCGGAACATGCTGCTCCATCTTGCCGAGCAACTCGACATCCCCTTGCGCGACCGCAATGATCTGCTGGTTGCCGCCGGCTATGCGCCGGTCTATTCCGAAGTCTCGCTCGGTGACCCCGCCAGGAATGCGGCGCGCGAGGCGATCGATATGGTTCTCACAGGCCACGAACCGTATCCGGCGATCGCGATTGATCGTCACTGGAATCTGGTCAATGCGAACCGGGCGATCGGGATCCTGCTCGAGGGCATAGCCCCGGAGATGCTGGAGCCTCCCGTCAACGTTCTCCGGCTCAGCCTTCATCCCGAAGGGCTTGCTCCCCGTATTCTCGATCCTGCGCCGTGGCGGCGTCACGTTCGCTCGCTGCTCAGGCGACAGATCGAACGGACCGCCGACCCCATGCTCTCCGACTTGTATGACGAGGTGAGCGGGTATCCCGTCCAGTCATTTGCGTCAGGTGAGGAAATCCTGAACGAGGAATCAACGGCCGGCGGGCTGGTGATCCCGCTTCGGATTCAATCGAGCCTGGGAATCCTCTCATTCTTCAGCACCACGACCATTTTCGGCGCTGCGCATGACGTAACGCTCGCTGAACTGGCGATCGAATCATTCTTCCCAGCAGACGCCGCCACTTCGGGTGCGCTGATTCGGAGCTCGCAGCGGTAACCCGGAAAACGTAGAGAGCACCTGCGTCGCGTGTGCGGCTCTTTCGCTTGGAACCGCGGCATTTTTTCATCAGACGCAGAAACAATGCTGAGCGAGCAAACAACTGTCACGTTATTGTTACAGTTCGGGTAATAATCTCTGCTGCCCGTTTGTTCGCTGAAGCGTATGGTAGTGGTGATGCGATCAGTCTGTGAGTGAACGAGGCGTGTTATGAACAACCCGGGACGGTTACTACTCGGTATCGGTTTGCTGGTCGGCGGAATTCTCTTCCTGCTCGATCTCGGCGATTATGTTAATGCTGGCGCGATTATCGGAACCTGGTGGCCGCTCGCAGTCATCGCCTTCGGAATTACCGCGCTACTCGGGCCGTCTCGTTCCCTGATCGGCGGGAGCATCATAACGCTGGTCGGGTTGATACTGCTGACGGCATCGATTGATCTGCTCCCCGTCTCGCCAGGTGAACTGTTCTTGCCGCTCATCCTGATCGCGGTTGGGCTCGGGTTGCTGCTGCTTCGTTCCGGGGTCGCTTCGTCTGGCGATGCGCGCGACCGGGTAAACGCGTTCGCCATGTTCGGCGGGCAGACGATCGTCGCGCGGTCGGAGACCTTTTCCGGCGGTTCGGTAACCGCGCTGTTTGGCGGGGTCGACCTGGATCTGCGCTCGACGACGATCGCGCCTGACGGAGCCGGGATCGAGACATTCTCCGCCTTCGGCGGAGTCAACGTCATCGTCCCGCGCGGCTGGCGAGTAACGGTGAGCGGAATGCCGTTGTTCGCCTCGTTCGAAGACAGCGTCGATCGGTCGGTTGAACCTGAACCGGGGGCGCCGCATCTGGTTATCAGCGGGGTTGCGCTATTCGGCGGCGTTGAAGTCAAGCACGAATCGAGCTAGGGGGAAGCATGGTTGATAGGTCCCGCGCACTTATCGGGGCGTTGCTTGTACTCGGGGGCGTCATCTTCCTGCTGGACGCCGCGGATGTCGTTCCGGCGCGCGATATTCTGAGCAACTGGTGGCCGCTGATTCTCGTGGCGCTTGGCCTGATTTCGATATTTGGCCGGCCTGGTTCAACGACCAGCGGCGGTATTCTCGTCGCCATTGGCGCCGTGCTCCTGCTGGCGACGCTGGATATCATCGATATCGCCCTCTGGCAGCTGATCATCCCGCTGATTCTGATCGGCGCCGGCCTGAGCCTTGTGATTCGCGGGCTTGGCGGCGGCGGAACGTCCGACCGGAGCAACCGGCTCAATCTGGTGGGCGTGCTCAGTGAGCAGAACGTCCGCAGTGAAGCGACAGCGTTCACGCGCGCCTCGCTGACCTCAGTGCTTGGCGAGGTGAAACTCGACTTGCGGAACGCCACGCTCGATCCAGCCGGCGCGGAAGTGGATGTGTTCTGCCTGCTGGGAGATGTCAAGATCGTTGTCCCGAGGGGCTGGCGGGTGCACGTTGACGGTATGCCGATTCTCGGCGATTTCGAGGATGAGACTGATCACGATCAGCATCTCCCGCACAACGCCCCGGAACTGACGATCACTGGTGTTTCAATCCTCGCGGATATCGACGTCAAGCACGGCTAGTCGGCGTGAGCGGCCGCGACCGGGCGAGCCTGCTCCTGACGCTGTTGCCGGTCAAAGAGCGGCCGGGCATGAACCAGGTAGACGACAACGCCGGCGGCGATACCGATTGCGGCGTTCATCCAGATTGAGATCGCATAGGACCCGCTCAGGTCGTAGAGGAAACCGGCGGCAGCCGAGCCGATTGCCGACCCGAGCGGCATGATGGCGAACATCATCCCGAAGATCGTTCCCAGTCGAAGACGTCCGTAGATGTCTGCGCTGACAGCGGAGGTCAGCGGGACGGTGGCGGTCCATGAGATGCCGATCATCGTCATCGCCAGCAGCATCACCGGGAAACTGGCGCCGGCCAGGAACAGCACGGCGAACCCGCCGCCGCGCAGCAGATAGGTCACCGAGAGCGGGATCAGCTTGCCGGAGCGGTCGGCCCACCAGCCCATCATCAGTGACCCGAGGATGCTCATTCCACCCATCAGGGAGAGCCCGACCGCGGCGTTGTTTCGCGTCAGGCCGGCGGTCAACGCATAATCGACGAAGAACGTCATCACCCAGGCCATTGTCATCCCGCAGACGAGGAATCCCCACCCCAGCATCCAGAACGATTTCGACTTCAGGGCGGTCTGAACATTGCAGCCGAACCCGGCGTCGCTGCTGCCGTCTGTCGCCTCTTCTCGTTCCCGCAGCAAAAGCAACAGCATCGGTCCGCCGATGATCGCCAGGCCGAATCCGAGATAGATATAGGAGCTCTGCCAGCCGATTGTGCCCACGGTGACGGTCAGCGCCGGCACGATCGCCAGCTGTCCGACCGAGCCGCCGGCGTTGACGATCGAAAGCGCGGTTGCCCGTTTTTTCTGGAACCATCCGGCCACAACCGGGGTGACGGCGACGGGCGAGACGGCCGCCAGTCCGAGCGCGACTATGAGACCGTAGCCGAAGAAGAGTGAGAACAGAGTCTCGGAGACGCCGGTCAGGATGAGGCCGACGCCGACCAGCGCCATGCCTCCCCCGGTGACGTAGCGCGCCGGAACCTTGTCGACCAGCCAGCCGACCAGCGGCTGGGTGATAGCGATAACCAGCACGTTGAGCGTAACGACCAGTCCGAGCGTTCCGTGGGTGATCTGGAAACTCTCGCGAACCTGATCGAAGACAATTCCGATCAGAAATCGGCCGCCAGCGGCAACCGCCAGCACCAGCGTCGCCGCAACGACGATGCCCCAGCGCATGACCGACATTGAAACGAACGGCTTTTTCTCGCTCATAGACGCACCTCAAGACATGAACCGGCACCCGGTTCGTCCTGATCTGGTCAGGTGCTGTGGAAAAAAAGCGGGTCGTACATGCGGAATGGTCCCATCCGTCCCCAGCCGTTACGCTGAGCGAGTCGTTTCCCTATAGCTTACGAAA
>SKTL01000147.1 GCA_007122555.1 Thermomicrobiaceae bacterium
AACAATCAGGACGGTTGTCGTGAAATCCTGATGTGACACATTGGCACGAATACGAACGACCGTCGGCTGCGCGCGCGTGCCCGGTCGCTCCTGCGCGCGTCTTCACTCCCGATAGCGTCTCAGACCCTGGCGGTTACCACTTTGAACTCGTTCTTCAGCTCGATCCGGCCGTCGGGTCCCTGGAACTGCGACAACGCATCAACGACGGCGTCATGCACCGGTTCCTCGCCAACAGCCCGGATGGCGCCCTGCAGCGGTCCGGCGGAGCGCATCGCGCGCCAGGCGGTCGGCATGTCCTGATAGGACATCGCTGACGGAACGACCTGCTCGCCGGTTTTGCGCAGTCCCGCCTGGTCGAACATCTCGTCCAGCACGCCGGGCATCGACAGCGCGAACGGGCCCCCTCCCGGCGGGCGCTCGGGCAGGACACCGATCACCGCCTCGAACATCGCCCGGGCGTCGCAGTTTTCGGGCAGGCCCCAGACCGCCACCGCAACGCGCCCGTCCGGACGGCATACCCGTTGGACTTCCCCCAGCGCGTGGCGCGGGTCTCCAGCGAACTGGATCGAATTCGCCGCCAGCACAGCGTCAAAGGCGCCGTCCGAATAGGGAAGATCTTCGAGGTCTCCAACCCGGAACTCGCCGTCCGGAACGATCTCCCGTGCGATCTCGATCATTGGAGGCGAAGCGTCCAGGCCGTAGACGCTGGCGCCGCGTTCGGCCGCCAGCCGGCTGGCCCCGCCGGCGCCGCAGCCGAGATCGGCCAGCGTCGTTCCGCGCCGGACAGTGAGCAGCTCGAGCATCTCGCCCCAGACGTTCGCCATCCGGGATTCCTGCAGATTCGCCCAGTCCCGCGAGGCCATGCCCCAGAGTTGTCCCTGAATCTCCATGGACGACATTGCGTATCCTTCCACGTTCTTATTCAGGCTATCTTGTTACTGATAGGCCTAATCTACCATTAACCCGCCGGTAATGCGAGCAGCGCATCGGTTACCGCTTGCGTGATTTCTGTAAGAACACTAATCGGGCAAGGCGATGCGAATCCCTATTCGGGCGTATTTCGACATGGATGACTCGTCCAGGGTGTGTTCCGGGGAACGCGAAATCGGACAGAGCCTGATGGCCTTGCCCGACCGGTCGCGTTTTCCCACTTGCTCGGTTGAAAATACCCCGCCTGAGTGTCATCCCGAGCGCAGTCGAGGGATCTGAGATGTTCCGGAGCAACCCTGCCCGTGTTAGCCAGAAACTGCCCTGCTCTCGAGATCTCTCCACTTCGTTTCGCGACGTACGTCACGAAACTCCGGTCGAGATGACAAGAGGGGAATCGGCGTGGAGGGCCATACTCCGGTCGAAATGACACTTTTCATGCACGGTGGCGCGCCATACTCAGGACGGTTCCCCTGGCTACAGGAACCCCGCATCCTTCAACGCGGCTTCGGCAATGGCGCCGATCGCGGCTTCGCCCTGGTTGGTGTCAGTAACATTCTGTTGCATGACGCTCAGGATCAGCGCCTGATCACCGACTCGAAAGAAACCGGCGTCGTTGCAGACGTCTTTGATCGTGCCGGTTTTGCTGCCCCATTCGATGCGTTCCTGTTCCGGGGACAACGAACGCGCCAGGCGGCGGGTGTTTTGCTGGGTCGTCAGGATGTAGGTCATCGTCTCGCAACTGTCTGCGGATGCGGCCTCGCCGGTGAGAATCATGCGGATCATCCGGCTGCACTCGGACGGGACAATCCAGTTCTCCTTCTGACCCGGTTCGGCCGGTTTCCCCTGCATCTTGCGGTTCAGCACGGTTCCCGTCATTCCCCAGTCCCGCATGCGCTGGTTGACGTTGTCGATGCCGGCGAAGTCAATGAGCAGGTTCGTGGCGGTGTTATCGGAGATCGACATCATGAGGTAGAGGAGATCATAAAGGGAGAGATTCAGCCCCTCGTGCATCTCGAGCAGCACGCCGCTGCCGGGCGTCTTGTCTTCCTTCTTGAGCGTGCAGGTTTCGTCGAGCGATCGCTGGCCGGCGTCGACCTGAAGGAAGATCTCGATCATGATCGGGATCTTGATGACGCTGGCGGCCGACCACGGCTCGTCGCCCCGGTGTCCCCAGGCGTCGCCATTGAGCGTCATGGCCGATACGCCGGCGTCGAACGGTGTTTCGGCGACGGCGCGTTCGAGGTGTGTCCAGGTTGGCATGTACGTGACTCCCTTGAGCCCTCACCCCCGGCCCCTCTCCCAATGCTGGGAGAGGGGAGGCGAACGGGCAAACTGATAACTTGGGCCGACTGATCGCTGTGAGGGCCGCTCCTACCACAACGACTTCACGGCGCCGCCGTCGACCTGGAAGACCCCGCCGGTCATGTAGCTGGCGCGTTCCGACGCGGCGAACACGACTGCCTCGGCGAACTCTTCCGGCTCGCCGTAGCGGCCCATCGGGATGGCTGATTCGGACGCCTTCGTCACGTCTTCCACGCTCTTGCCGGAGCGTTCCGCGTTGGCGGCGTCGAGCTGAATAATGCGCGGCGTGCGGATACGCCCGGGGATGACCGTGTTGATCCGGATGTTCTCGCCGGCCAGTTCCTCGGACATCGTCTTGAGGGCCCCCTGCAGACCGGCGCGGATCGCGTTCGAGAGCAGCAGGTTTGGAATCGGTTGCTTGATCGAGCTGGAGCTCATCGAGACGATCGACCCCTGGCCCTTCTGGCGCATTGACGGCAGCGATCCCCGGATGAGCCGCAAGGCGCTCATCATGGTCAGCTCGAAGGCGTCGTACCACTGATCGTCGTTGAGCTTGTCGAACGTGCCAGGCGGCGGACCGCCGGCGTTGAGCACCAGCACGTCGATCCCGCCGTAGGTATCCAGCGTCGACTTCAGCACCTTCTCGACGTCGTCCTTTTGCGAGAGATCGGCTGAAATCGCCAGGACGTCGCTTCCGTGTGCGTCCTTGATTTCCTTTGCAACAGCGTCAATCGCGTCCTGCTGGCGGCTGCAGATCGCCAGCTTTGCGCCCTCACGGGCGAAGGCGAGCGCCACGGCTCGTCCGAGTCCGGAGCTCGAGGCCGGCACCAGCGCGACTTTGTCCTTCAATCCGAGATCCATAATGGCTGTCCCCTTTCATTTCATCGCGTTCGCGGCAGTGCGGTGATGACCGACTGATGTCATTGCGTTTCCGCATCCTATCCGGTTCCGGAAGCTCCGTCTACCGTGAGCGGCTATGCTTGTGGTGCAAATGCTGCTATGAACGAGCCTGCACGCCGGAATGCAGACGAGGTGAAGGAGAATGGAGATGGCGGGAAGGCTGGACGGGAACGTTGCGATCGTGACTGGCGCTGCCTCAGGGATCGGCGCTGCCAGCGCCCGTGTCTTTGCGGAGGAGGGCGCGAAGGTCGCGCTGGCGGATAGAAACCATGGACTGCTCGATGAGGTTGTCCGCGACATCGTCGATCGAGGAGGCGAGGCTGTCGCGATTGAGACCGATGTCGGCAGCGAAGCGAGCGTCCAGAGGATGGTCGATCAGACGGTGCAGAGGTTCGGCGCACTGCACATTATGTACGCCAACGCCGGCATCAGCGGCCGGTTTGATCTGGAAACCGTGACCGCCGAGGAGTTCGATCGGGTGATTCAGGTCAACCTGCGCGGCCCGTTCTTCTGCGCGAAGTATGCGACGCCGAAGATCGCTGATTCCGGCGGCGGCTCGGTCATATTCACGGCGTCGGAGCTGGCGCTGGTCGGATCGCCCGGGGCCTCGGTCTACTCGGCCTCAAAGGCGGGATTGATCGGAATGGCGCGCGGCCTGGCGCTCGATTACGCCGATGCGGGAGTCCGGTTCAACTGCATCTGCCCGGGGGCGGTCGATACGCCGATGCTCTGGGGCGAGGAGAAGGGCGAGCGTGACGCGATCGAGGCTGATATCAGCAGCCGGATGCCGCTGGGGCGTGTTGGCCGGCCGGACGAAATCGCGAAATCCGCGCTCTATCTCGCCAGCGACGACAGCTCATTCGTGACCGGACACGCGCTGGTTGTCGATGGCGGCTGGACGGTGCGGTAGGCTAGCGGGAACATCGTGATCCGCACGGATTTGAGACTCCAGGAGGAACCATATGCATGACCGGCCGAATGGCGTCACCCTGCTCATTGGCGGAGCGGTGGTGACAATCGATCAGACGCGCCGGATTCTCGATCCCGGCGCCGTCGCCGTGGAGGATGACCGGATTCTGGCGGTCGATACCCCGGAGAATCTCCGCGAACAATACTCCGGCGCCGATGAGGTCGATCTTCGGCGGACGGTCATCATGCCGGGGCTCGTTGATTCCCACGGTCACGCTGGACACGGGATGACGAAAGGGATCGCCCCGGGGGCCGACTGGCTGGAGACGATCGCGAAGGTCTATTTTCACGCATCCGACGAGGAATTCTGGCGGGCGGAGAGCTTTCTGTCGGCGCTGGAGCACATTGAATACGGCGTGACGACGTCGCTCTCGATGACTGGCTCCCAGCCCCG
>SKTL01000341.1 GCA_007122555.1 Thermomicrobiaceae bacterium
GCATGTCTCACGCCGGCCGAGTCGCGATACAGATTCCAGGTCCTCGGACCGAGACCCGATGCGGCATGCGCGATCTCCAGATGATGGCCGGCCCCGGCGTGCAGCTCTCGAGACAGATCAATCAGCGCGTCCAGCTCGGCTTCGTCAGCGGAACCGTTCGCGCCAGCACGCCCCAGAGCTTCCTTTCGAACAATCGCCAGCACCTGACTGTAGCTTCCAGGAGCAACAGGAAAACGATTATCGTAGTACTTGATTGCGAGTCCGCGTTCGTCAATCCCGAGTTGCAGTTCACCGTTCTCCAGAATCACGCCGAAGTGGTCCCCGAGCATCGGCAACACGATCTTGCCGCCGGCCTGAGCCCAGTCAATGTCAAAATAACCGGCGAAGCGCGATTGCTGGCCGTGCTCCAGAACATCCTGCCACCAGTCGTTATGACTGTTCACCGCCATGTGATTCGGCACGATATCCAGAATCAGGCCCATCCGGCGGCTGGAAAGTTCGCTCAGTAACTCCTCGAACTCCGACTCCTCGCCGAGCTCGGGATTCAGACTGGTGGGATCGACCACGTCGTACCCATGCGGGCTTCCGGGGACCGGTTTGAGCAACGGTGACGCATAGATATGACTGATCCCGAGTTTCTCCAGATACGGGATCAGGTTGATGGCGTCCGAGAACTCGAAATCGGCGCGAAACTGAAGCCGGTAGGTTGCGGTGGGCGTACGCGGCATATCACCCCTCGACCTTTACCCGAAGATGCTCGCCGAGCTGCTGGAACTGGTTCCGCCAGGACTGAAATTCCTCAGTTTCGCTGTCCTCGTCGAGCCGTTCCTGAAACCGGTTCTGCAAAACATCCCAGAAGATGTTCTGCGAGCGCCAGAGATTGACTTCAAACGGCAGATTTACGGCGAGCCCGACAACATCCTCGAGGAGATCAAGTTGTTCCAGATTGTCTGGATCTTCATAGAAGTCAGTGGCGAGATCGTCGATCGCCTGGCTCAGTACGTAACCAAGCTCCTCGCTATCAAGCTCAATCTCCCACTGCAGTTCTTCGCTCAACAGGTTGTCGATCTCGTCCAGATTCGCCGCCGGATCCAGAAACAACTCCCGCAAACGGCTATTGACCACGAACTCGCTGGTCATCTCGAACGCGTCAGGAAGCGGGACGTTGATGTCCGCCAGAAAGTGCATCAGCGGAAGGTGATCCTCGTGAAGATGCCTGTAGACCGCGGCGGTTTCTTCCAGCGTTGAAGTCAGAATGACATTGAGGATCTTGCGCTGCTCGTCACGGAAGAGCGATCTGATCGTGTAGTTGCTCTCCTCGAAATGGCGGTCCAGCGTCCGGACCAGTTCCGGGAACTCCGCCCGGTTGAATTGCTCGGAGAGCTCGTCTTTCAGCTCCTGATATGAGCGCAGGTTCTCATACGGTCGCACCCCGCCGAGCAGATTGTGATCGCCGAAATGAACCACGCCAAAAGCGAGATCGTCCGCTTCCCCGGTGATCCGGGAGGTGAGTCTGACCTGGCCAGTGTGCATCGATGCCCGTCCAGCGGATAGCTCCTCGGAATCAAGCACCTCGGCGTGATAGCAGAAGACATCGGTTTCCGGGCCATACTCCTCGAAGAGCGAGCTAATGGCGTAGTGCGCGCCGACCTTTTCCAGATCAACCATTGCCGGCTTAACCATTCTGTCGTAGATGACCTGACCGTTCTTATGCTCCGGAACATTGCTCTCGGCCTTGGCCAGGCGATCCAGAAACTCGTCTTCGATCGAATCGTCGAATAGCTCCTGTGCCAGCTGGACGGCGCGTCCGGCGTACTGGACGACCTGGACGGTTTCGATCCCCGAAACATCATCGAAAAACCAGCCGCAGGACGTGTACATCAGCATCGCGTGACGCTGCATTTCAAGCAGTTTCAGCGCCGTGCTGCGCTCCTCGCCGGCCAGTTCACGACCGGCATGTCTGGTGAGAAACGCGTCCACGTTTTCCGGGGAACGATCAAGGATGACATCGATGAACTTGTCCCGGGCCTGCCAAGGATTCTTAAGAAGCGGCTTCGCTCCGGATTCGTACTCATCCGCCAGCCGGTCCCGCAACCAGTCAAGCGCATCTCGCAGTGGAGCGCGCCACCGCTGATGCCAGTCGTGCCCGCCGGAGTTGCAGCCGCAGTCGCTCCTCCAGCGTTCCACTCCATGAATGCAACTCCAGGAGCTGTCTTCGTAGACAAGCGCTTCGTGCGTCAACTCGTGCTTCGCCAGATAGGCGGCGTAGTTGATCAATTCGGCTTCATCAGCTTCATGAATCGTGTGCAACGCGTAGGCCAGCGCCATGTCTCCGTGACGATGGTGGTGTCCATAACTCTCGCCGTCGGTCGCGATGTGCAGGATCTGCGGCCAGTCCCGCTCTTCATCGAACCCGCCAAGCAGGCGATCCGCGAACTTCTCACCGCTGCTCAAGAGGCCCTCGAACGCAACGCCCTGCGCGATCGGGCCGTCATAGAAGAACCCGGCGATCGTGCGTCCCGACGGAAGGTTGATCAGATACGGCCGGGTCGGGTCGACGTTTCCGCCGCTAACGTCTTCCCACTCTTCCTCGCCGATCTCACGCACGCTCTCCGCCTGATACGGCGAGAACACGGTGAACTCGATGCCAAGCTCGGCCATGATGTCGAGCGATTCGAGATCGACAGCCGTTTCCGGAAGCCACATTCCCTTCGGATCACGCCCGAAGCGCTTCTGGAAATCGCGGACGCCCCAGAGGATTTGTGTGTATTTGTCACGGCGGTTTGCCAGGGGAAGGATCATGTGATTGTACGCCTGCGCCATCGCCGAGCCGTGTCCATCGAACAGTTCCTGACTCTCGGCGTCAGCGTTCAGGATCGCCTGATACGCATCCGGCGCTTCCTGCTCCAGCCAGGCGAGCAACGTCGGTCCCACGTTATAGCTGATGCGGGAGTAGTTGTTGACGATTTGCTCAATCTGCCCGTTCCAGTTCATGATCCGGGAGGCTCCGTTCGGGGCGTAGCACTCTGCGGTAATCCGGGCGTTCCAGTCGTGAAACGGGTGGGCTGAATCCTGGAGCTCGATCGCTTCCAGCCAGGCGTTCTCCCTGGGTGGTTGATAGAAATGACAATGAACACAAACGTATCGCTGCAACTACGTTCTCCGACTCTATGGCTGTTATGCCGTTCGATTCAATAAGGCTATCGCTGCAAGACCTGATTCAGATCTATTCTGTTGCGCTCCCGGAATAAACGAACAGGGAACGTCCGGGTAACGGGATATCGACGCTGCCATGGACGGACACCAGTTCCGGCGCGTCGTCACCTGGACCGTCCCACCGGGAGTCAAGGCTGTTCAGAACGGGTGTCCATGCTCGATCATCGAGCGACAATGTCACCTCAGCTGGATTGACATTGAAGTTGATCAGCACCAGCGTATCGCCGGCATCGTGCATCCGGCGTTGCACCAGCACCTGCGTCCCGGGAACCGCAAAGACATCCTGCCGGAAGAGGTCAAGCGTCCGAAGCGCCGGCAGTTCCCGCCGAATCCGGAGGAGTTCACGATACCAGGCGCGCATCGATGCGTGTGGCTCGGTCTCTTTCAGATGATGACTCAGTTTCGAGTGCTGAAAGGTCAACTCGGATTGCGGATCCGGGATTTCACCCTGCCAGTTGAACGCCTCAAACTCACGTTTCCGGCCATCCTGGACCGCCTTCACCAGATCCGGGTCGCCGTGACTGACGAAATACTGGAACGGATTCGGTTCGGCGTACTCTTCCCCCTGAAAGAGCATCGGCAGGAACGGGGAGAGAATGGTAACTCCGGCAACCAGTTTCAACTGCTCGAAGTCCAGGGTCGTGGTCAGCCGATCCCCGGTTGCCCGGTTGCCGATCTGATCATGGTTCTGGGAACAGACGACAAAGCGTCGCCCATCCTGAATTCCAGGCGAGCGGCCATGTCTTCGGTCCCGGTGACGGGAATATTGACCGGTGAACATGTATCCCTGTCGCAATGAAGCGATCAGATGCTCAATCGAGCCGTAGTCGACATAATATCCATCGCCTTCGCCGGTCATCATGGAGTGCAGCGCATGATGGAAGTCATCGGCCCACTGGGCGTCGTGGCCCCAGCCGCCGAGATCCGGACTCCGGATCACTGTCGGATCGTTCAGATCGCTCTCCGCAATAACGACGGCTGGCAATCCGCGCAGCTCGGCTTCCCGGTGAATCGTTGTCGCAAGCTCTTCAAGGATATGCGTAGCCGAGAGATCGTAGATCGCATGCACCGCGTCCAGGCGGAACCCGTCCAGCCGGTACTCCCGTAGCCAGTAGCGGGCGTTCTCCAGGAAGAAATGGCGGACATGATCGCTTTGCGGTCCATCGAAGTTCAGGGCGTCGCCCCAGGGCGTTTGATAGTGATCGGTGAAGTAGGGGCCGAAATCGCGCAGGTAGTTCCCCTCCGGACCAAGATGGTTGTAGACGACGTCCAGAACCA
>SKTL01000262.1 GCA_007122555.1 Thermomicrobiaceae bacterium
GCCAGGATTGGCAGCTGGGACTATGCGTTGATTGATGGCCCCTTCCCCCCGGAATTCGCCGGAGACCCGGCGGAAGGAGTGATCGACGGCGACGCGCTGAGCCCGTCGATTGCCTGCGCCTCGATCCTGGCGAAGATCTGTCGGGACGATCTCATGACCCGATTGGCCCGCCGTCACCCCGAGTACGGCTGGGACCGCAACGCGGGTTATGGGACTGCCGCGCACCGCGCGGCGCTGGCGTCCTATGGGCCCACCCCGCATCATCGTCGGAGTTTCCGCCCGGTCAGCCAGCTTATGCTGGCGCTTGAGTGAGCGGAGTACGCGTTTTGAGTACCTCACGGACTCGGTTAGGCGACGCCGGAGAACGCTTCGTAGAACGTCAACTTACCGGGCGTGGCTGGACGATCCTCGCGCGGAAGTGGCGCGGTCGGTCCGGTGAGATTGACCTGGTCGCCGATGACGGGACCCTCATCGTCTTGGTGGAGGTGAAGACGCGCCGCGGCGAATCACATGGCCGCGCGGAAGAATCAGTGACCCCCGCAAAGTGTGCGAGACTGATCCGGCTTGGACAGGAGTATCTGGAAGCCAATATTGAGCTGGAAGAACGGTACTGGCGGGTTGATTTGGTAGCGATTACGCTGGATAGTTCCGGCGCGATAGCCCGGTACAATCACATTGAAGACGTCTGCCTTGACGAGTGATCTTGCGCGAACACGACCCGATGATCCGAACGAAGATTCGAGAGGAGCACGACAGCTATGAGCGTAACCAGTGAACAGGTCTCGGCGATCAAGTCAGCCGCCGAGAAGTACTACGATCCGATGATCGAATTCGCTCGAGAATCGGTGCGCACCAGAAGCCTCTCCGGCCAGGAACAGGACATGGCGAAACTGTTGAAGGAGGAGCTGGAGAAGCTCGGCTATGACGAAGTCTGGATCGATGATGCTGGAAACACGATCGGCAAGTTGAATGGAAGCGGTTCGGGCAAGAGCGTGCAGTTCAACAGTCATATCGACCACGTCCATGAAGGCGATCCTGGACTGTGGTCGCGCCCGCCATTTGACGGAGTGATTGAAGACGACGTGCTGTACGGACGAGCTGCAAGCGATGTCAAGGGCGGTCTGGCTCCGCAGGTGTACCTGCTGCCGGTATTGCGGGACGCCGGATTGACGCCGACAGGAGATGTCTACATCACTGGTGTCGTGCTGGAAGAGGTTGGCGGGTTCGGCACATACCTGCTGTGCCAGCAGATGCCGACCGACCTGGCGGTGCTCAGCGAGGCGACAAACAACGAGATCCGACGCGGACACCGGGGTCGAACCGGAGTCAGGGTCACCTTCACTGGCCTCTCGGTACACGCCAGTGCGCCGTCGCGCGGATACAACCCGCACTATGCCATGGCCCGGTTTCTTCAAAAAGTCGAGAAACTGGAAATGAAGCCGCACAGCACCTTTGGCGGCTCGACGGTTGCTCCGACGCTGATCGATACTGATCAGACCAGTGGCAACGTCACACCCGGGGCGCTCTCGGTTCTTCTCGACTGGCGAACGATTCCTGGCGAATCCGCTGAGGAGATCAGGGAAGTTGTGATGGAGCTGGCCACAGCTTCTGAGACCGAGGGAGTAACAGCGAGCCTGGACGTGATCATGCGGCCGGTTTCCACCTACACCGGTATGGCCGCGGAGATGCCGCCAACCCGGGGGTACGAGGTGGAAGCAGATGCTCCGATTGTCACGACAGCAGTTTCGTCGCTGGAGACAGCGTTCGGCCGGGAGATTCCCGTTGGGGTCTGGCAATTCTCGACTGATGGCGGACATCTCAACCACTTTGACATTCCGACGATCGGCTACTCGCCGTGTGAGGAGCATTTCGCGCACACGATTCATGATCAAGTGGACCTCGGGAAGATGCGCGAATCGCTGGTGGGACACGCGGTACTGGCGCTTGGGTTGACCGCTATCAAGTAGCTTATTGGAACGGAACAGATCGAGATGAGCGCCTCAACACAGGAACATCGTGATAGCGCGCCAGAACAGATCAATTGCGCGGTCGTAACGGTCAGCGACACCCGGACCGAAGAGACCGACAAGAGCGGCGCGATCATCAAGGAGCGCCTGACAGCCCAGGGCCACACAATCGTCGCCTACCGGATCGTGCCGGATGAGCCGGATCAGATCGGACCTCTCCTTGATGAACTGGCGTCTCGTTCTGACACTGACGCGATCGTCTTCAATGGCGGGACCGGGATCGCCCCCCGCGATACGACATTCGACGTCATTGACCGGATGCTGGAGAAGAAGCTTGACGGGTTCGGGGAACTCTTCCGCTGGCTGAGCTGGTATGAGATCGGCGCCGCATCAATGCTCTCCCGGGCGACAGCCGGAACGTACCGCAATACGCTTGTCTTCTTGACTCCCGGCTCGAGCAATGCGGTCAATCTGGCGATGGAGAAGCTGATCGCGCCCGAAGTCGCCCACATGGTCTTCGAGGTCCGCAAGTAGGGTGTTTGCAGGTTCAGCCGCCGAAGTGTTCTGGTAACATCGGCGGCGTTGCGTTGTTCGATGAATGCCGAATGCTGGATGATGATGAGAGGAACGAATGAATGGCGCGTGCTCCACAGGTTCTCAAGGGTATGCGGGATTTCCTGCCCGAGCAGATGCTCCTGCGGCAGCATGTGTTGAATACGTTCCGCGGCGTGTTCGAGCATTACGGGTTTGAACCGATTGAAACGCCAGTTATCGAGTACCTGGAAACGTTGACCGGGAAGTACGGCGAGGACGAGAAACTGATTTATTCCTTTCAGGATCGCGGAGACCGGCAGGTTGGTCTTCGATACGATCTGACCGTCCCGCTGGCCCGTTTCGTCGCCAACCATCGCAACGACCTGACCTTTCCGTTCAAGCGATACCATATCGCGCCGGTGTTCCGCGCGGATCGCCCGCAGCGGGGAAGATATCGGGAGTTCTGGCAATGCGACGCGGATATTGTCGGCACGAAGTCTATGATGGCTGACGCTGAAGTGGTCAGCGTCTGGATCGATGCGCTTTCTGCGATCAACATGCCGGGTTTTGTCGTACACATCAATCATCGAAAGCTACTGATGAGTCTGGCCGAGGTCGCCGGAGTGCCGGATGAGCAGACCCCCACCATTCACCGTGCAATCGACAAACTGGCCAAGATCGGAGAGGACGGCGTGCTCAAGGAAATGCAGGCGAACGATATTCCCGTGGACGCTGCCCGACGCGTACTCGATCTTGTCAGTATCTCCGGCGAACCCGGTGAAGTCTTCGCAGAGCTCTCGAAACGGTTGAGCGGAAACACCCGAGCCGAGGAAGGCATTTCCGAACTCCGATCGCTGTTCGCGTTCCTCGAGCATATGGGCGCGGACTCCGACCACTACACGCTCGACCTGACGCTGGCAAGGGGACTGGATTACTACACGGGACCGGTGTTCGAGGCGTTGTCTGTGGATGCGAACATCGGCTCACTGGGAGGCGCTGGACGCTATGACGGGCTTGTGGGAATGTTTTCCGGCGAGGATTTGCCGGCGACAGGCTGCTCACTCGGACTGGAGCGGATCTTCGATGTGATTCAGGAGAAGAACCTTGTAGAGGCGCCGTCGACGGTGAGCAATGCGCTGGTGACGATCTTCAATGATGAAACGATCGGGGATTCACTGCGACTGGTCGGCGAATTGCGTCGCTCCGGGGTCCCGTGCGAAATCTTCGTTGGCGAGAAGCTCGAACTGCGCCGCCAGATGCAATTCGCCAACCGAAAGGGTATCCCGATCACGATCATTCTTGGCCCGGATGAGATTCAGCGCGGTGAAGTCGTGGTGCGGGAGATGGCGACGGGAGAGCAACAGACCGTTCCGCGCAGTGATCTTTCATCTGTAATCACGGATACCTTGAGGTCCCGGTAATCGTGTCGCGGTCGCTCGGGAATAGCGGCGCCCCTCGCTGGTATGACTGCGACCTGACGCGCTTTCCACACTATCTGGACTTGCTGGAGCAGTCCGGGGCTACCGGCGCCGAAATCGTGCTTCACGATGGTGATGCGGACGAGTTCACCTGGCGCGTGCACGTGCTTCGACCGGACTGGGAGCATGTTGTGCGCGGGTATCGGGATCGCGGGCTGCGCGTTTCGATTCACGGGCCGTTGACGCCTGACTTCTCCCCAATGCGCTGGCGAGATGAACCGACACAGACACTGGCCCGCTATCAACCGGTGCTGGCCCAGGTCGCCGAGATTGCCGAAGATCAGGCCGGGGCGACGCTCGTGCTTCACGCCGTCTCTGACCGCAACGCAACTCAGGAACGCAATGAACGGGCGACCGCGGAGTTTCTGCGCGCCATTGCGGAAGCAGTCAGTCGCCGCTCCAGCAAGGTAACGCTGGCAGTGGAGCTCAGAGCGTATCGCGGTGAGCGACCGACCGCGGCGGCCACCACCCGCAAGTCTGTCATGCGCGTCGCAGAAATGGCC
>SKTL01000134.1 GCA_007122555.1 Thermomicrobiaceae bacterium
ACGACGCGCATCTCTTCGGTTGCGCCCATCAACTCCTCGCCGAATCCAACTCCGACGACGTTCGCCCAGCGGTCGATCGTGGCGTAGACGTCATCAGCAGTCAGTTCGTCGCCATTGTGGAACATGACGCCTTCGCGCAGATGGACCACGTTCAGCAGGCCGTCGTCCTCGATTTCCCAGGTGTCGACGAGCTCGGGAATGGCTTCGAACTCTTCATCCCAGGTAAAGAGATACTCGTAGAAATGGGAGACAACCAGCGTTGTCACGGTTGCCGAGGTCTGATGGTGATCGAGCGAGGGCGGCTCGCCGATGAGCGCGACCTCAATTTGACCACCGAAGCGATCATCGTCGACGACATCATCATCAACGTCGTCATCCGGTTCATCGACCGGCTCGTCATCATCGTCGTCTACAACGTCATCGTCGACGTCCGGCTCATCGTCGTCCGGCTCATCAACGGGATCGACATCATCGTCGGTTACCTCAACGTCATCATCATCGTCGTCAGTCTCACATGCGGCAAGCAATGCCGCACCCAGGCCGACAACAGCAGAACTCTTGAGCATCTGGCGCCGGGTCATCTCTTTGCTCTGCAACGACCCGACGATCCTGCCGAGATCCGTCAATCGGTCAGACACGTCTGTCCTCCTCACGTATGTAGACATATGGCAAACCGTGACCCGAGTTCTTGCATCGGGTCGATTTTGCCAATCTCCAATAGGACTCGCCGTAAAAGTTACCACTCAGAATACGTCACCGCAACCTGAGTACCATCAACCATTCCGGCGTCGCTGTTCTATTGGGCGCATCGGAGACATGCCTACTGAAGGACCGTCAGGGAGGAGCGTTCATCAGGATTCGTCAACCCAGCTATTCCAGAACGCCGGCTGGAGCTCTGTTCGGTCCGGGAAGTTCCGCACCCGTATCGAACGCGCCACCACGGGGTAGGTGTCCCCGATCTTGATCCGAGGGACCTGTTGATAGAAGAGACGCTGGATCTCCTCCCAGACGGCGAATCGGACATCGTAATCGTTCTCGGTTTGCACCAGCCTGAGCAACTCTTCCTTTTCTTCGTCGCACCACCAGCCGGCCGCCTCACAAGTAAGGTTGCGCATGATCGGGTCTGGCCGGAAGGTCGCCAGCGTGAGGTAGAGATCCCAGAGATCGGGATCGTTGCGCCGTTCGGAGAGAGATGCCCAGTCAAACTGCTGAAGCTCGACCTCAAAACCCGCGTCCTCGAGCTGCTGAGCAATCATGATCGAGGAGTTGAAGAGATCGCGGTACGCCTGGGTCACCATGAACCGGATCGGGGAGCCGTCGTAGTCGGCCTCTTCCAGCAATCGGGCCGCCTGATCGACGTCGTAAACGTTGTAATACTCCTCGCCGGCCCGGGTATGCCAGGGGGTTTCCCGCATGAGCAGACTGGGATCGAGCCGATAATACCCATCGCCATAGCCCGCCTGAAGGATCGGCTGATGATCGAGCGCCAGCTGCACCGCCCGCCGAATATGCTGATTGCTCATCAGTTCCGAGCGCTGATTGATAACCAGATTCGGGTAACAGCAGGCGTCGCTGAGTTCAACGACCACGTTCGGGTAATCTTCGATCGCCTCAACCTGGTCGGGACCGATGCTCTCCAGGAAGTCATAATCCCCAGCCTGGAGGCCGGCCAATCGCGCCGCTTCGTCGGAGACGGCGATGAACATCAGTTGATCAAGAAACCGATGCTTCGTTCCGCCATATCCATCAACTTCCCCTGGAGCCGGCGTGTAGACATCAAACCGTTCCAGCAGCACGTGCTGATCCGGCCGGTACTCCACGAACCGGTACGGACCGGTGCCAATCAGGTCCTGCAATGAATCGTCACCGGATCGCTCAATCGCCCATTCAGGATAAATAGCGCATCCCTGGTTCTGCCGGGCGAGCGCGACTGGAAGCGACCCGAACGGCTCATTCAAGCGGATTTCAAAGGTGCGGTCGTCCTCGATCACGAACTGATCGACTGTGTCCATCAGGCTCTGGCCGAGTCCGACGATGCGTCCCCAGCGCTCGATCGATGCGACGACGTCGCGAGACGTTAGAGGCGCGCCATCGTGAAACCGAACACCCTCCCGCAGGACGAAGCGATAGATCAGGCCGTCAGGGCTGATCGTGCATTCATCCGGCAATTCCGGCATCACGTGCAGGTCCGCGTCCCAAGTGAACAACGCTTCGAAAATATGCCAGCTGACAAACGCGGTGGTCGACGTCGTGGTCTGGTGAATGTCAAAGGTTGGCGGTTCATCGATCAGCGCAACGCGAAGACTGCCGCCGTACGTCGCGTCGGCGAACTCGCCTTCCGGCTCACGCGTCGGAGTCGAGGTGAGAGCATCATCCGTGCGTTGCGGCGTCGGGGTCGGCTGATCTGGACCGGGAGCGGTTCCAATGCGATCGTTGCCGCTACACGCCGCCAGCAACCCGGAACCAAGCGGAATCGTCAGCGCGAAGATTCCCGCCGTCCGGAGGAAGGCGCGGCGATCGATCCGGGGAGCATGATCTGTCTGGTAGCTTGACGCGTCGCTCACGATCCGTGTCCCATCATCGCTGACGTTCTGAACCCGTACTGCCTTTCATTGTAATACCTCGCGACCGCAAGCGGTCAAACCCCAACGGGTCGCGCGTTGACTCCCGAAGGCCTTGCTGCGACAATTCGCCAGCAATACGACCGGGGGACGACGATCACACCGGGGGTAACCATGTCGGAGCACCGACCATCTGCAGACATGCAGAGTCGACGAATCGAGCAGCATCCGTTACTCGGCAAGCTGGCCGAAGCTGATCAAGTGGACATAACTGTCGATGGTCAGCCACTGACAGCCCGGGAGGGTGAACCGATCGCCGCGGCGCTGATGGCCAACGGCATCGACATCTGCCGGGCAATGCCCGACTCGGGCGAATCACGGGGCGTATTCTGCGGAGTCGGTCGGTGCAGCGACTGCCTGATGACCGTCGATGGCCTCCTGAATGTTCGCACCTGCGTCACGGCAGTTGCGGACGGCATGCGCGTAGAAACCCAACACGGTCTGGGCTACTGGGAGGACGGCCAGCCATGAAAACCGTGGATGTGGCCGTCGTCGGGGCTGGTCCGGCTGGTATTGCGGCGGCGCGGGCTGCCGCCGAGTCGGGCGCCCAGACGGTTCTTCTCGATGAGAATGCGCGGATCGGCGGGCAACTCCGCTGGCGTATCAGCCTGGCGCTCGAGCACACGGGCGGGTTCGACATCCCGGCCGGACCGGGACCGGACATCTCCGGCGAGCTGGAACATCAGCTCGCAGCGGTTGACAACCTGACGATTGAGACCAGCACTGTCGCCTGGGGACTGTTCGCGGGCAACGTGCTGGGCATTTCAACCGAGGATGCCGCGGCGGAGCTACAGGCGCGGTCGATCGTCCTTGCCACCGGCTCAACGGACATCGTTAGTCCATTCCCGGGCTGGACGCTCCCCGGGGTGATGACGGCGCGCGCTGCGCAGATATTCATGCATGTTCACCGTGTCCTGCCGGGTCGGGCCTGGGTCATTCTGGGCGATGGCGAGGAAGCTGCGGAACTGGAGGCCGATCTCGAGCGGTCAGGGGTTGACGTGATCGCCCGTTGCGCCGATCCCGACCAGATTCGAGCGTCCGGAACGAACCGACTGGCGCACGTTGAAATCGGTGACGCCGTGTATGAAGCCGATTCGCTGGCGATCGCGCTTGGACGTCAACCCGATGCCGAGCTCGCATTCCAGGCGAACGCTGCTGGAGCGTTCGTTCGCGACCTGGGCGGCTATACGGTCAACCGGGACGATTCCGGTCAGACGTCGGAGGAAAGCGTTTACGTCGCTGGAGACGCCGCCGGTATCGCAACGTTTGACGAACTGATCGCCGAAGGTCGCGTGGTCGGACTGGCGGCGGCCGGCGCGCCCGACGTTGAGATTGCAACCGCCCGCCAGGCATTGACTGCGGCCGGCAGCCAACGACGCAGTAACGCGATCAGCCAGCTTCGCCTCCAGGCGGTAAGCTCCTGATCAGCGAGGAGAGGAACGATTCCATGTCCGGGCCAGACCGGGTGCGTGATTATGTCTGCCGCTGCGAAGAGATCCCGCGTTCCGCAGTTCAGCAGGCGATTCAGGAAGGCAACGTCACCCTCAACGACATCAAACGGCGAACTCGAGCCGGCATGGGCGTCTGCCAGGGCATCTTCTGCTTGCGCAGCGTGGCCGAGATGATCGAGGCTGAAGCTGGCGTTTCCGCTGATTCACTCGAGCCGATGACCGCCCGGCCGCCGGCGCGACTGGTCACGCTCGGAAGTCTTGCCGCACTCAACCCCGAAGAATAGATTCCCGGACCAGCCCATCATGCTCAATCACCCCTACCCGATGCTGCTTGAACCCCGGTTTGACGCCAAGATCTGGGGTGGGCGGCGGCTGGAAACCGTCCTCGGGAAATCGCTCCCG
>SKTL01000411.1 GCA_007122555.1 Thermomicrobiaceae bacterium
ACCCGGTCTTAATGGGGATTCTGATCCTGTCCGCCGTTCTGATTGTGATTGGCAACCTCATCGCGGACATCACGTACGCTTACCTCGACCCGCGCATCAAGTACAGCTAGAGGACGACGACTGTGCAACCGAGCAAGCAGCTCGACGCGAATCAATTGAACGAAGCGGCGGAAAAAGGCGGACGCAGTCACTGGTCGATCGCCTGGAGACGGTTCAGGCGCCATCGCCTGGCGATGATCGGCCTGGTCATGATGGCGGTGTTCGCCACCCTCGCCATCACTGCGCCGATCGTCGCTCCGTACGGTATGGATGAGCAGGATCTGTTCAAGATTGCCGAGGGGCCCAGCAGCGAGAACTGGCTGGGAACTGATGAACTCGGACGCGACGTTCTGTCCCGGTTGATCTATGGCGGACGTGTCTCCCTGATGGTGGGACTGGGCGCTGCGCTGATAACAACGCTTGTCGGAGTGGTGATCGGGACGACCGCCGGGTTCTTTGGCGGCTGGGTTGATTCCGCGCTGATGAGATTCATCGACCTGGTTCTGGCGTTCCCGGCGATCTTCATTCTGCTGATTCTCTTTTCAATCGTGTCCGCGTCAGTCTGGAACGTGATTCTGTTTCTCGGGCTGTTTTCCTGGATGTGGCTGGCCCGGGTGGTCCGGGGGGAGCTTCTGTCCCTCAAAGAACGCGAGTTTGTCGAAGCGGCGCATGCGATCGGAGCGAGCAACATTCGTATCGTCGCCCAGCATCTGTTGCCGAACGTGGTGGCGGCGATCATTGTGTCCGCCACGCTGGCGATGGCGTTCAACATGATCGCCGAGGCGACGCTGTCGTTTCTTGGATTCGGCGTTCCCCCGAGTGTCCCCACCTGGGGGAACATGCTGACCGGCGCGTCCGGCTTCTATCTCCGGGCTCCGCTCCTGGCGGTGATGCCTGGTGTCGTGCTCGTGATGGCGATCCTGGCGATCAACTTCATCGGCGACGGCCTTCGCGATGCGTTCGACCCGCAGGCTGAGTAGACAATCACAGCAGCCCGGAAGAGTCGCTATCGTGATCGCCGAAACATCCAGATCCCGGCAACGAGCGCCCAGAGCAGCGTCAACTGGGCCAGAACGGCGAAGACGATAACGATGCTTGCGCTCATACCGGCGTAGGCAAGGGGAATACCGGCTACAGCGGCGTTTCCGAATCCGAGAGCTATCAGCGTCCATCCCGTCCATCGGGGGAGCAATTCGCCGTCACGAATTCCGATTCCCATAACTCCAAGCGCTCCCCAGAAGGCGATTATCGCCATGAACCAGAGCCCGTCGTCCGCATGGTTCAGCGCGGCGGCGATCGCATACTCGGCGCTTGCCGTTCCCGCACCCGCGGCGATCCATTCCGTCGCGGCGCCGGTCGCGACCATCCCGATACCCGTCGCGGCCGTGAAGAGCGCGGCGCCGATGAGGAGTCCGGCTAATCCTAGACGCGACCACAGCATCGCCGGAGCCGATTTCGTCGTTGACGCGATTACCGCCATGCCGGCGGTGAGTATCCAGATCGACACGGTTATACCCAGGAAGCTCACCTGCCGGAGAGCTTCGTTCTCGGCCATCATCGTGAGCACGGCGGCGGTGTCGGTCGGATCGCTTGCCCGGGGAAACAGAATGTTGAACAGCGTTGCGATAACCGAGGCGGAAATGAAGCATACGCCGACAAACGCCAACGCCCGACGTCTCTCCGATGCGGACTCAGCCGGGGCCATATCCGGCTGAAGCCCGACTCCATGATGTGCGGCAATCTGGTGTTGCATTTCACGGTCTCCTTCGTATTCAGTTTTCAGGACTGCGAACGTCCGACGTCGAGATTCTCACGCGTATTGCATGAATACTGCGCCGCTCAGCGCCTGGCTGAGAATGATCGCCAGAATTGATCCGATGAACAGGTATCGCCTCCCTCCTGCAGGTGCGTTTTTCAACCCCGACCAGATGTAAACGGCGGCGACGCCGCCCGTAACGAGACTCAGGCCATGAGCCAGATCTTGATACGGAAACGCGGCCGAGGGAGGCGGGGCAGCCACGATGGCGATTGCTCCGTGCAGGAGAAATGCATTTCCCGCCGCCATGACCAGGGCTGATCGCATGCCCCATCGATCGCCGCGAGCGGCGAAAACGAGCGCCAGCGCCCACCATCCGTAAACGACCCCCTGCGCCCCGAGATTCGTTGCTTGAAGCACTGACATCTCGTCGGACGTCTCTCCCCACAGTCCGATGTGAGCGTCGATCAGAACGTGCGCGAGTGTGGCGACAATCGCCAGCGTCGACCAGACGAGCCACCGCGGAACGTCGGACTCATCGTTCGTCACCGCCGTCTCAGGCGAAACATCGGGTGCTCTCACTACTCCAATCCTTTCCGTTCAGACTCACCCGAGAAACGATGTCACAATCGTCAGGCGCTCAAACCGGCGGTCGGCATCCAGCGCTCATGATCTTCGCCGCATCGGCGCAGGCGCAGAATCGTCAGAGCTATGCGCAGCTCGCGCTCGACGGATTGCCAGGAGGCCAGTGACGATAATGAACGCGTGTATAATAATCCATCCAGGATAAATCATGCTGTCATAACCGCGTGCGATCAGGTAGAGGTCATCCACGATCCCGCGAACGAGTTCGAGGCCGATCACGGTCCAGACGAGAGAGATGTGGCGGATCGGATCACGGGAGAAGTACAGAAGCGCGGCTCCGATGACCAATACTTCGAGCCCGAACATGAACCATGTGTCGATCAGGGCGCGGGCGGCGATGCTGTCGACCGGGACTCCCAGGTTCGGGTACTGGGCGCTGAGTCGAGCCTCTATGACTGGCGGCGTGTTGAACAGGCCCATCGCCAGATAGAACACCCCGACAACGCGCATCCACAACACCAGCCTGTTCACTGTCGCACCTCCGTTTTGCCCGTGACTATTCAGATTCTCGTAAGCCGCCGTATGCTATGATGCTGCGGCCTGTGTCTGTAGTGTGTGCTGGCGCAATAATGATCTCCATCCCTAAAACTGGGGAGACGCGGATGCTTGATCAGCAAGGAGCCTCGAGGTGATTTCAGACATTGCCCGATCGGTCGCCGCGCGCCTTGAACGAGTCGGCAGTACGTCCGCGGATCACCTTGCTGCCCAGCGTGACGCACTGGCAGCCATTCGTGACGTCATCGGTTTCGATGTGGGTACGTTCGCAACCGTTGACCCCGCGACCGTTCTCTGGACGAGCTGCGTGCTCCACGGGCTGGACGAGGACCCGTCTCGCGAAGCCTTCATGTTCGAGAACGAGTACCTGCAAGACGACCTGCTCAAAATCGCGGATCTTGCCCGCAACTCGCAGCCCGCGGGACGTCTCTCAGCCTTTAATTCCGAAACCCGATCCCGCAGCACCCGCTATCAGCTGCTGCGGAGTTTCGGGGCGGTCGACGAGCTGCGCTGCGCGATCGTCGATCGGGACCATTGCTGGGGGAGCTTCGAGATCTATCGCTCTGAGGCGTCCGGTTCGTTCTCCGATGACGATGTCGAAACCGCGGTGCTGCTCTCCCGACCCCTGGCGCGGCTGATCCGCATTGCGCTACTGCACCAGGCAGCGTCGATCCCCGCGGCGATCGATGAACCGCCCGGCGTCGTGGTGCTTGATGCCCATGGAAATCCGGAAGCAATGTCGCCGGCGTGCCCTGCCTGGTTTGAGGAAATCGCCGCGGAGCCGTCGATTCCGGCGGTTATCCGATCGCTTGCGATTCGCGTTGCCGGTGAAGGCGAGAACGCCGCGTCAATTGTCACGCCGCGCCGTTCCGGCGGGTGGCTCCGGATTCATGCCGTTCCGCTCAGTGCTGGCGAGAAGCGCACCGTAAGCGTCATTGTGGAGCCGTCGAGAGTCCCGGCGCTCCCGGAGACCGTAGCGAATGTCTATGGCTTCACACCGCGAGAGCGCGAAGTGATTATGTGTCTTGCCCGAGGGTTGAGCACCAAGGAGATTGGCGGGCAACTCGATATCTCCCCCTTAACGGTCAACGACCACATCAAGTCCGCGTTTGGCAAAGCGGGAGTCCAGAGCAGGCAACAACTCGTCGCGTCGCTCTTCTTCAATCATTGTTTACCGCTCCGCGAACTCGAGGCTGTCCCCGGACCGTACGGGTGGTTTCTTGACAATGATCGAGCAACGCGGACTATCAGCGCCTGACTATCGAGCATTCCGGTTGATTGTAGGCAGGTGCAGGCCGTAGACTGCATAGCGCTCTGCTTCGGCGCATGCGTCGCTGAGGAAGCGCAGCGTAACAAACAAGGGAAGGGATAGCTCTGTTGCCTCAAGATGAGAACGAACGCCGGAATTCAGGAACGTGCGACCCACTTACTCCAGAACAGATCGTCAGTCACAAACGCCCCGAAGATCCTCAGATTTCGCCCGACGGCTCCTCGGTGCTGTTTACGTTGCGTCCGAGCAGCAAGTCAGGCGAGCA
>SKTL01000335.1 GCA_007122555.1 Thermomicrobiaceae bacterium
AACCGTGACCAGCTTCTGGCCGATGCCGCCATCGGTCTCGTCCCAGAGCGTCATGCCGAAGACGTCTCCGGTGAGATAGGCGTGCGTCGGAGCAATGACCTCGTAGGCTGCTTGCAGGAAGTCGCTGATCGCCTGGTCGCGCGTTTCCGCGTTGCTCTCCCGGCCGTAGTCGGCGCGGTTCAGCGGTCCGTCGCTCGGAAAGCGCATGTAATCAAGTTGAATCTCGTCGAAACCGAGCTCGACCGCCTCTTCCATCAATGCGATGTTGTAATTCCAGACGTCTTCTCGATACGGATTGACCCAGGCCAGCCCGCCGAAGGTTCGCCAGACGCCCCCCTCTTCGCTGTCCTGAATCGCCAGATCGGGCCGCGCCTCGGCAAGGATCGGGTCTTCGAAGATCACGATCCGGGCGATCGTATAGATATCCCGCTCCTGAAGCTGCTGCAGGACGTTTTCGACATCGTAGGTCGGGGCGACGGCGCCGATCTCGTGCGCCATGTCCACATCAGTGTTGTAGAAGACCAGTCCGGCGCTGTCTTTGATATCGAGCACGATCGAGTTGAGCTCCGTGCGGTCGATCATATCCATCAGCTCGTTGAGACGATCCTGATTGCCGGTTGCGCCGGCGGTAGCGTAGATGCCTCGAACGGACTTGCTCTCCAGCGTCACGTCTCCGGTGAACTCAGTCAGTGGCACAATCTGCGCCGCGTACCCGGGCGCCTTCGCGACGAGATTACCCTCTCCAGGCGCATCATCGAGCTGGAATGCCCCGTCCTCGTCGGTCCAGGTGAGCGCGTCGCCGCTGGCGACGGTTGCATCCCAGATCGGCTGTCCATCGGTATCCAGAACCCTCCCGGCCAGCATGGTTGATTGCATGGCGATGGAGAACTCAGCCTGGCTATCGACTGCCTGTTCGATGGTGCGGTAGCCTTCTCTTGTGAATGTCAGCACGGCCGTAGCTGGAACCTGGTCGAATTCGAACCGGCCATCGTCGCCCGTTGTAACACTGTCGCCGGATCGTTCGCCGGTTTCGGCTGCGACAGTGACCCCCTGGAGCGGTTCGCCGGTTTCGGCGTCAGTCACCGTTCCCGTAAGCGCCTGCACCATCACCGGGGTGGGTGTCGGCTCGGGAGTTGCTTCAGCCCCTGCTGTGGGAGTTGGCTCCAGTCCGCCAGTCGCCAGCCCGCCCGCGGTGGTGGGTGTCGCATCAGTTCGCGCCTGCTCATGGTCGTCGGAGTCTGAAAACGGACCAATTACGACTGCCGCAACGACAACTGCGGATAAGATTAGACCTACGCCAAGGATCAGCCTGTCGATTACGCGATAGTTCAATGCAGCGGCCTTTCAGTCAAGTGTACATACACTTAGTATAACGCAAGTCCAGCTGAATCGTTGCAGAATAAATGCCCCCGTGAAGGAGCGCGCTCAGGTGTCAGTGGAAGAGTCATCGCCACTTGCAGGAACTGGCCGGGACGACCCGGAGCGATCAATGCGGTCCAAACTCGTCATCATCGGGGTGGCGCTGGTTTTCGTGATGGTTGCTTATGCCTATGTCGGGACCCGGGATCGTTCGATCGATGTCGAAGATCCCGCGCTGATTTCCCAGCAGCAGGAAGACGGGCTCATCTGTTGCATGCTGACCTACGAGCACGACGGCGAACAGTTTCTCCTGGTGGTTACCCGCGAACTGGAAGGCGAGTTCCGGCGAGTGGTCTTCCGGGTCATGGAGTTCGACGATGACGGAGCTCCACGGGAGATCAATGCGATCGGTTCACCGTTCGACGGCGTGCTGCCGACCAGGTTCAGCGTGGTTGATCAGACGGCGTATGTCCCGCTCGACGGCAGCGGCGGCGCTGGTATCTGGACGGTGGATGTCTCCGACCCTGCCTGGCCGGAGGATGCCGGATTCACGGAAACGGGGGAAGGGCCCACGCGGCAACTCGCCGCCAGGGGCGATGTTCTCGCGATCAATCACACAGACGAGATCGCGGTGCTCGATATCTCCGATCGTTACCAGGCGGAGATCATTTCACGGTTCGAACAACCGGTCTCCGGCGTGGTGACGATGAAGATGGTCGATTCATGGCTCATCATCAATGACGCCGTCAACGATGAGTTCCGAATCTATGATCTGACCGCGCCGCGCTCCCCGGAAATGCTGCTATCCCATCGAAATCCGGATGGACCGGGCGAGCTGGAATTCGACTTTGGAACTGCAGACGCGGAAGACCGGCTCAATCAGACTGCAATTCCCTCGCGGTATCTTGATTACGCTGTTTCTGGAGACATCGTCTATCTCGCCGCGAGCGATCTCGGTCTCCGGCTGCTGGATATTTCGGATCCGGAATCACCGGTGATTCTTGGCGAGATGGAGCTCCCTGACCGGGCGGTTCGTGTTGAATTGCAGGGAGACCGGCTGTTCGTGCTCGGCGCATCGACGGGAAACGTCGAACAGCTGACCTATTCGATTCACGCGCTGGATATCTCCGAGCCGCTGGATCCGGCGTTGGTTGACACTATCAACGGAATCCTGAGTGAGCCGGGCATTCAGGTACTGACAGTGGAGGAGGAACGCTTGTTCCTTGGGCTGTACGAATCGATCCTCGTCTTCGATGCTGGCGATTAGACTGCGCGGAACGGTTGGGATGTCAGGTTATGTCTGAAATGGTCAAGCTCAGTTTGCTGCGTTCAGCCATGATCGTGGTGACGATCATCGGAGCGGTGTACGTCTTCGGCGTGATCAGGGATGTTCGGCACCGGGAAGCGGACCTGTTGCAGATCGTGCTCGGCATACTCATCGTGCTGGCGCTCGTCTGGATGAACCGGTGGTGGTTCCGGCGGACTGGCTCCCGGATCTGAATGACTGAACGCGCGGTTAGCGTCGCCTGCGGGCCGGTCTGGGCAACTCGATCTCCAGATCGTCCGGATCCATGAACGACTCCAGCGGCAGCTTGAAATACCGCGCGGCACGGGTTCCCTGACGTAGATCGAGCGGACGGACCCCCTGTAGCAGCGCGGTCGCCTTCTCTCTGTTGCCGAGCAACGGAATGATCTCCGCCAGACTCAATTTGTGCTCCGAGATCAGCGCTCGAACGATCTCCGCGCTCGAGACCGGCGGGATGGATATGTGCTGGTATTCGTACTCAGCGATCAGAAGGGAAAGCACATCCAGATAGTCTTGCTCGTCCTGAGAGCGCTCGGCGTGCGTCAGCAAAGATTCAACGCGCGTAATCGATTGCTTCAGGGCATCGTCATCGGTGATCGGGCGGAGCGGAAACTCGGCAATCAGCTCGGCGTAGGTTCGACCAGCGGCATCCTCGCGACCGGCCAGCGATTTCCATTCATCCGTCCGGAAGACATTATGCAGCTGCACATCCCGAACCCAGTACGTGGCGCGGGCGTAGTCAACGGAGACGATAACGAAGTACGTGCTGCCGCGCACGTCAAACGCGACGAGATCACCGTGAAACCGAGAGCCTGGAAACGTCTCGGCAATCGCCTCCGGTGATACCCAGTCGAAACTGCGGGTAAGTTGAAACCAGGCTCGAAGAGCGGTTTCGGACAGCTCGTGGTCCGCCCAGAAATTACGCAAACGAACACTGTTGATAACCTGCACCGTAGATCATCCGTTCCTTGAGATTATGCCGATCGCCGTGCGGGCGCCCGGGTCGGGATCCGCTTCAGTCGCGCTTCCTGACATATACCAGATACCGTTCTGGACGTGTTAGATCAACCCCAGAATCTGGCCGATGTTCGCGTTCGGATCGACAACCGGTTCGATCGCGCCGGATTTCGACGTCAGCAACCCGGTGACGGCCGGGCCGTGGCCTGACTGGAACGAGTCTCCGTGGGCGATGATGCCGATGCTGACCGAGCCCTTGTGATAGTAACGCCCGAAGGTTGAATCGGAATCCAGAATCGCCACCAGATCGCCAAGCCGGAGCGTACCCAGGTTGTATTCTTCGACGGTTTCCTCATCAAACATCGTGATGTCAAAGTCGCCCCGATTGACATTGTCCCGACCCAGACCGGAACCCATCACCTTCGCGGGCACAGTATGCGTCACCGGGACAACCAGTTTGCCATTGCGCGATTCCGTCACCCATGCCTCGAAGAAGTCCGGATCCAGGCTGGTCGGCAACACATCCGGAAAGTCCGGCAAACGCAATCCGGCGCCAAACGACTTGACCAGAATCTGATCTTTCGGCTTCATCTGCTCCAGCGTATCGAATGGAAAGTCGACCATCACGTGCTCGATGCCGCCATGCTTGCCGGTGACCGTTCCGGTAGCGCCTTTTGCACTGCCGGAGACTACCTCGGCGGTATTGCCAATGCAGGCAAACGTGTTCAGGCCGCCGTTTGCCGTATCATCGGTATTTCGCATTGAAACGGCCGGCTCGACGTGATCGCCGACGATATCGCTAATCCGATGACCGATCCGAATGTTATAGGCCACCCCGCCCGT
>SKTL01000164.1 GCA_007122555.1 Thermomicrobiaceae bacterium
CGGCGCGTTCGGGAAGAGGCGCGAACATTTCCTCAGAAGGAGACGCTCCGGCGAGGCGTCGACGACGCGGCCGGCGACTGCAGCCATTCTATGGATGGTGGATTGTCGGGGTTGCCGCCCTGGTGGCGTTTGCCTCTGGACCAGGGCAGTCCTACGGGTTCTCCGTTTTCATCGATCCACTCATAGAAGATACTGGATTCTCCAGAACCGAGATTTCCGCACTTTACGCTGTCGGGACCGGTCTGAGCGCCCTGATGGTGTTCATGGTTGGGCGGCTGGCAGACAAGTACGGCGCCCGCGTGATGCTGCTCTTCGCCGCAACTGGCCTGGGGCTGGCCTGTTTCGGGATGGCGTTTGCAGTCGGACCGATCGCTTTCTTCTTCGCATTCGCAGCACTCCGGGCGCTGGGGCAGGGGTCGATGCCAGTTAACGGCACACTTCTGGTCGCCCAGTGGTTCGTGAAATATCGTGGCCGGGCAATGGCGATTATGGGGGTCGGCGGAGCCGCCTCCAACGCGGCATTTCCGACGATCTCCCAGCAACTCATCGAAATGTTCGGCTGGCGCGAGACCTATATGATCCTTGGCGTCTTCGTCTGGCTGCTGATCCTGCCGCTGGCAATCTTCGTCGTACGAAACCGCCCGGAAGATCGGGGCGAATTTCCAGACGGTGCGGATGAGATGCCAGAATCCGAACGCAAAGCGTCCGAATCGTCCGAGGCGCCGGAAAGCTCCCGCGCATTGCGGACCGTGTTCTTCTGGGTAACGGCGCTGTCGATCGGTGTTCCCTCAATGGTTGGAACAGCCTACGTTTTCCATCAGATCTCGATTCTCACGGAATTCGGGCTCTCAGCCAGCCTTGCGGCCGGTCTGTTTATCCCGTTCGCGATTACGGCAACCGGGGCGAGTTTTCTGGGAGGCTACCTGGTCGACAAGTTCAATCCGATCAGGGTCTACACAGCGAACTCGGCACTATTTATCATTGCGACCCTCGTGCTGGTGATGGTCTCGAATCCGTTCCTTGGCGTACTCTACGCCGGACTTATGGGGCTGTTTCAAGGTATTCAGATGATCATCATGAATACGACCTGGGCCTATTTTTACGGTCGAATGGGACTGGGCAAGATCCAGGGAGCCGGTTCAATGACGAACATCGCCTACTCGGCTATCGGGCCGCTTCCGCTGGCAGCCCTCTACAGCTTCTTTGGAGATTTCCGCCCAGCGATCTTGATCCTCGGGGCGTTGATTATCGTATCGGCAGTTGCCGTCAACCTCGTTCGCAACAGAGCGCCTGCGGTCGAGCCGGCATAGGATTGAACATGTTCAGAATATGGAAGAAGGGATTCAGGGCTCATGCTCGATGACAAACAACGCGCGCTGCTCGATAAACCGGCGTTCGCCAAGCTGGTGACACTGATGCCGGACGGCCATCCGCAGGCGACGGTCATGTGGTATCGACGCGTTGATGACACCATCCGGATGATGGCCCCCGCCAGCGCTCTGAAGTCGAAGAATCTGGACCGTGATTCGCGGGCAACGGTTGTGGTGGATGACCCGGACTCCGGCTACAACTACGTGGAGCTTCGCTGCCAGTGTGAGGTCGTCCATGACGATGCCGCAGCCCGGGACGATCTCCACCACATTGCCAGCCGCTACATCGGCGATCGAGCGGCGGAATTTGTCGCCAGCCTCGATGATGCGCCGCGTGTGCTCTTCATATTCCACCCGTTCCGGGTGCAGGGGCAGATCCGGGAGTAGCGTCGACTAGTCAGTCAGGAGTGCAGACATGGATCCTAGCGAGCTGGTCGGAACGTGGAAACTTGTGTCAATGACGACGCAACACGCCGACGGGTCGGTAGATTACCTGTTCGGCCAAGACGCCACTGGTTACATCTTCTATCTGGCTGACGGCTACATGAGCGTCAACCTTACCGCTGGCGGACGGGAACCATACGCGACGAGCGACTTCATGCTCGCCAGTGAGCGCGAACGCGCCGCAGCTGCCGCCACCTGCATCTCCTATGCCGGACCGTACGAGATCGACGGAGATCAGATCGTTCATCACATTGAAGTGAGCCTGTTTCCGAACTGGATCGGCAGTGAACAACGACGATTCTTCCACCTCGTCGGGAATCAGCTCACACTGAGCACCCCGCCAATCATCGTAGACGGCAAGGAACAACGCGGGTATCTCATCTGGGAACGCCTGTCGAAGCGCGACTAACGCGTCCGGGACGACGATATCCTGAACCGAAACGCCGTTGCAGCGAACATCTCTCGATCGAGAAACGACGGCAAACGACAACGGTTGACGATGTGAACCCGGTTTGCCATACTATTCTAAGATTCTTTTGATTCCTTGAATGGACGGCACATGGCGCATCGTGAGTTCAAAGACCGCCTCTACCAGGAGTTCGCCCGCATCGGGAAAGCAGTCGCCAGCCCGCAGCGGCTGGAATTTCTCGATTTGCTGGCCCAGCGAGAGTGGAGCGTCGAGCAACTGGCCGACGAGACGGGCCAGTCGATCGCGAACGCGTCAGCGCACCTGAAAGTGCTTCGCGAGGCGCACCTGGTGGAGACCCGGCGAGACGGGTCCTTCATCTACTACCAGCTCGCCGAGGAACGCGTCACCCGGCTCTGGCAGGCGATTCGCGACATCGGGGAAGCCCGTCTGGCTGAGATCGACCGCATTGTCGAAGAATTCGTCGCCGGCCGCGACGCACTCGAACCGGTCAGTGCGCAGGAACTGCTCAGACGGCTGGACGACGGCGATGTCGTGGTCCTCGATGTCCGTCCCGAAGACGAATATGCCGCGGGTCACCTGCCTGGCGCCCGGTCGCTCCCCATCGACGAGCTGGAATCTCATCTGGATGACCTCGATCCCGACGCGGAAATCATCGCCTATTGCCGGGGTCCGTACTGCCTGTTCGCCGACGAAGCGGTAGAGCTTCTCCGACAACGCGGGTTCCAGGCGCGGCGGATGGAAGGCGGCCTGCCTGACTGGCGTATAGCCGGGTATCAAGTTGAGCAGGGACGGGCGTCGTAATGATCGGTCCGTCCGCGATTCATACCGTCAGAATACCCGAATCAGCATGAGTGACGCCCCTGTATTGGGCCTCCGGGCCAACTGGCGGCAGTTCTGGTTGCTGGTGCTGGTCAACGCATTCGTCGGTTCGATGGTCGGTCTGGAACGCACCATCATCCCGTTGCTGGCCGAAGAAGAGTTCGGCATAGCGGCGGCAACTGTCACGACGTCATTTATCGTGTCCTTCGGAATCGTCAAGGCGCTGGCGAATCTGTTCGCCGGCCGGTTTTCGGATCGGATCGGCCGGAAAGCGATCCTGATTACCGGCTGGGCGTTCGCCCTGCCAGTGCCGCTGATCATTATTCTGGCGCCGTCCTGGTGGTGGATCGTCTTCGCCAACGTGTTGCTCGGCGTGAACCAGGGGCTTGCCTGGTCCACAACCGTCATCATGAAGATCGATCTGGTGGGGCCGGTCCGCCGCGGGCTGGCGATGGGGCTGAACGAGTTTGCTGGATACGCCTCGGTCGGTCTGTCCGCCCTGCTGACCGGCTGGATTGCGCAGAACTACAGCCTGCGGCCTGAGCCGTTCCTGATCGGATTCGTCATCGCGCTGGCCGGATTGCTTCTCTCAATCTTCGCGGTCAACGAGACGAAAAGCTTCGCACTGCAGGAGGCATTACTCCACGGAGACGACGGCGAAGATCAGAAACCGTCATTCTGGACGATCTTTGCCCGTGCCTCCTGGAAAGACAAGAATCTGTTCTCCGCCTCGCAGGCCGGTCTTGTAAAAATGCTGAATGACGGGCTTGCCTGGGGTCTGCTGCCGATCTACTTTGCGATGGCCGGTCTTGCAGTCGGTCAGATCGGCATGATCGCCGCGGTGTATCCCTTTGTCTGGGGTGTCGGTCAGCTGTTGACTGGCGCGGCCAGTGACTGGCTCGGGCGCAAGTGGCTAATCGTCTCCGGCATGTGGGTTCAGGCTGCGGCGATTGCCGGATTCGTGCTGCTCGATGGTTACTCGGCCTGGATTGTCGCGGCAGCGCTGCTTGGCTTCGGCACGGCTATGGTGTATCCGACGCTGCTCGCCGTGGTAGCCGACAACAGTCAGGCGTCGTGGCGGGCGTCAGCGGTAGGGGTTTACCGGCTGTGGCGGGATAGCGGTTACGCGGCCGGCGCTCTGATGGTCGGCGTGATGGCCGACGCCTTCAGCATCCCCTGGGCGATCTGGTCGGTGGTGATCGTGACCGGTCTCTCCGGGCTGGTGGTAGCGATCATGATGCGGGAGCGGATGCCGGACCCGGCTACGGTATCGGCGCAGTCAGCGAATCAGCAGCCGCAATCCGCGAAAGGGAAATAGATGTCTGGCAAGGTATTCGAGCGGGAAGCATCGACCTATGACGCCTGGTACGAGTCGCCGGAGGGATCAGCCC
>SKTL01000394.1 GCA_007122555.1 Thermomicrobiaceae bacterium
GGTGCGTCGCGAAACGGAAGCTGGGAATGGACTAAGCGCCCGACTCGGCGAGCGGTTTCTGATGATCGACACCGTCGATGAACCAGATATCGACGGTCATATCAGTGTCTCGTCAGTGAGCGCCTTCGCCGAGTTGCTGACTGAGCTCGGGGATCAGACGCGTGAGCGTTCGCCGGATACATCCATTCTCGACCGATGCGCCGAAGCGAAACGAACGTTTGAGACCGGAATACGCGTTGAGCTGGAGCGATACCAGGACGACCGACCGTGGCCGATCGGGCTTGCGCTGGAGAGTCTGGACCGGAAGTTAACCCCGGAGACGATCGTTATCAGCGATGTCAGCAACGTGAAGATCTGGGCGCCGGTGCAACTCCGGACCATGAATTCGCTGACGCACCTGCAATCCGGCAGTTGGGGCGCGATGGGGTACGTCGTTCCGGGCGTCCTCGGCGCTGCGCTGGCCCGCCCGGACCGGAAGATCGTCGGGATCGTGGGCGACGCATCATTCCTGATGGGTTCCAACGACTTCGGCACGATCTGCGCACTCGGACTGCCAGTCGTCATCGCGGTTCACGCTGACCAGCAGATCGGGATGATCTACTACTCGCTGAAACAGGAGTTCGGGCGGACCTACAAGACCGATGTTCCCCCGGTCGATTTTGTGACCTACGCCGAATCGTTCGGCGCGAAGGGGATCCGGGCAAATGAGCCGGACCAGATCGATGCCGCCTGGGATGAGGCGCTTTCATCGGATGGACCCGTCCTGCTGGAATTGCGCGCCGGACATGACTTCCCGCGCCCGTACCCAATTCAGCGGATTATCGACCAGGGGCGAGAACGTCTCCAGGCAAAATGATCAGCGTGGTCCATGTTCGACAGACGTGTCAGGCGAATCGCGAAACGTCCGCTACGGCTACAACGGTCTTTCAACCCGTTCAGGTTCGCAGTACAGGTTCCCCCGTTTCGGCCAGCCGCTCGACGAGTCGCGCCCCGTCTTCTGACGCGTTGTATCTGGCGAACTCGTCAGCCAGTTTTCGTGCTCGCTGGCGGTATCCCGGTTCAGACAGCACCGTTTGAACAGCTTCCCGGATCTTCTGCTCTCCGGGCTCAGCGGTCTTCAGATTGATCCCGACCCCCGCCCAGTCAATCCGCGCACATACCTCGGGCTTATCCTCCGTGACGCCGCCGGCCACCAGCGGAACTCCGTGACTGAGCGCCATCTGAACTCCATTGAACCCGCCGTTGGTGATCATCAGATCAACGTGCGGCAGAAGATGCGCATGCGGAACGAAGGACTCAACTCGCACATTGTCCGGAAGCTGATCGGATCGCAAACCCTCGGCTGTTCCGCCCCCGGTGGTTGCAACCACAAGAACGTCGTCATCCGCGAGCGCTCGAATCGTTGGCGCGATCAATTGCTCTGCCTGTGTCGCCAGGGTTCCCTGGGTAACATGCACCACAGGTCGTTCATCGTGAAGATCACTCCACCAATCCGGTCTCACGAAATCTTCCGGGGCGCCCGGCAACACAGGGCCGATAAAGTGCACCTGTGACGGGAGATCAGAACGAGGATACTCAAACGCCTCCGCCGAACCCTGCAAATAGAGAAACGGCGAGACCTGATTGTCCATCACATACGCCCCGGTAGGCGGAAGCCCGAGTTCCGCCCGCTTCTGATCGGTGTAGCGACTGACATCCCGAAAGACGATTCGGGAAAACAGCTCATGCAGAACGCGAGCACGGGCTCGCCCCAGCCTCGAGGCAGCTGGGGGCAGCCCGGTACCGAACGGAGCGGTGTCGCAGCTACTAATTGTCAGCGGAAGCTGGTTGAACGTCGCCCATGGTGGTCCGCCCAGTTCATGCAACCATCGGCTGCCGAGGAAGGTGGTATCAGCAAGAATGACCTCTGCTGGAAAATCAGAAAGGATCGTTCGGAGATCCTCAATTTGACCAGGCACGGCGTCAGTGCAAACGTGCTTGATCATGAACTTCAGCGCTTGAAGGCCATCGAGCCCTTCCCATCCAGGAAAGGTAGCCCCGAGATCCTGATCGTCATAGTCCGTCGCCGCGCTCATCGGAGCATGAGCTGCGCCGGTTTCCATGATTCGCTGGCGATACTTCTCGCCGGAATACCAGACAACGTCGTTACCCCGTTCGACGAGCGCCCTGACGATCGGTGCGAGCGCCGCTACATGCCCGTGAAACGGAGTCGTTGCAACCACGATCCGCGCCATCGTCTCTCACCCCCTCAACCGTGGAACGTCGCCTGACGCCAAAGCCAGGCGCTCCAGTCACGAATCGTTTTGTCCGGTTCGCACTTGGACATGGTGAAGCGGGTGAGACAAGACGTCAACAGGGCGAATCAGTTCAGCGACGATAGACTGCTGATTACGTTTGACGGATCACGCGGAGACGTGAAGCATGTGGGGAATCGGCTCGCTCTCCGGGGACGGAGCGTGCAGGATAACAGGAGCGTTGACAGGCATCAGGCGCTGCACATGCGCCTCGGGGTCCGGATTCTCGCGTCGCTGCTCCATACTGGAGAGGTGCTGAGCGCGCAGAAGCAGGATATAGAAGATCAGCGCCATTGCGGCGATAAACAGTACGCCCATAAGTATCCAGCCGGTTAGATCACTTCGCCGACGCACGCAGAACTCCGATCAACCGTCCACAGGTCTCATTGCGCTCGACGTGATTCAACCACGCCTAGCCAAACCAGACCATCCGGTCGATTACCATCGCCAGGAAAATAAAGGCGAGGTAGTACAGTGAAAAGAAGAAGACTCGTCGCGCCGCCTGGTCAGACGGATTGACGGAGAGTTGCCAGGCGCGCAGCAGGAAGATCCCGCCCAGCACCAACGCGCAGGCGAGATAGAAGAGGCCCATGAACTGCAACGCGAAGGGGAAGATGCTGACGATGACCAGCATCACCGTGTACAGCAGGATATGCCGTCGCGTCTCGGCGTCTCCGTAGATCTCCGGAAACATCGGCACGCGCGCTGATTCATAGTCGCCGCGCTTGAAGAGCGCCAGCGCCCAGAAATGCGGCGGAGTCCAGTAGAAGATAACCGCGAACAGCACCAGCGCCGGAACGCCGATGGAGTTCGTGACGGCCGCCCAGCCGATCATCGGCGGCATCGCCCCCGCAGCGCCGCCGATCACGATGTTCTGCGGAGTCGCTCGTTTCAGATACTTGGTGTACATGACGACATAGGCGAGATTCCCGGTCAGCGCCAGAATCGCCGCAAGCGGATTCACGAAAACGACCAGGATATAGACCGCCAGCACGCTCAGAGTCACCCCGAAAATCGCCACCTGAACCGGGGCGACCCGGCCGCTCGGCAACGGCCGCGTGCTCGTGCGGGTCATCAATCCGTCAATGTCCCGGTCGATATAGTGATTCAGCGCGCTGGCGCCGCCGGCGGACATCCCGCCGCCGAGCATTGTCCAAAGGATCAGGTCCAACGATGGCCAGCCTGCCGCCGCGATCAACATCCCGCCGAGCGTGGTGATCAGCAGGAGCACCATAATTCGCGGTTTGGTGAACTCGACATAATCCGCGATAATCTCACGGGTAGCCCGTCTCGCCGGAGCGGGAGCGGACGCGCCGAATGGATAGCTCATCGGCGCCACGCGGTCGAGCACAACCGCTCCGACCAGCAGTCCCCAGATCACCCCGGCAACGCCGAGATGGGCGGCGCTAGCGATCGGGTTCTGCTCGGACCAGACCGTCGCGGCGCCGATGAAGATCTGGGCCGCCATGAGTACGGCGGCCGCGTTGATCAGACCGCGCACCGCCGGGACGCCGGAATACAGGCGCCGGGCTAGCGTCGCGGCAACCAAAATGCCGATCGTCGCAAAAAGCGCGACCCACCGGTGAGATAGATGCAGATCGATCGCCGTGAATCCGCTGGGAACCAATTGACCATCGCACAACGGCCATCCAGCGCAGGCTCCGGACGCTGTGTCACTCGTCGCGATTGCGCCGCCGGCGATTATTAGCCCCAGCACCGCAAGCGCCGAACCTCCGGCAATCCAGCCGAACTGCGTGAAGCCGGGCGTCTGTTTCTGCTCGATGCCGCTCGTGCGAACGATCGCAAGCATGGAAATGATTACCAGCAATCCGAGCAGCGCCTGCATCGAGCCGATGCGGCTGAGCGTCAGATCCAGCGTCGTTCCGCTAAATGTCAGGCCGGCGATGACGGCCATCATGAGCACTGCGACAATTGGAAGCGTGACGAACGATCGTCCGCTCGCACGCAGCTTCCAGCCATGATAGACGAGCAGAAGTAACGCGACAGCCAGGCCGCTCAGGGATCCGCGCAAGCCGAACTCGACCGCGGCTGTCCACGACCAGAGAGCTTCAGGCTGCGCAGTGCAGAGATACCAGTCACCGGCGCACCCCAGCGTAGACCCGGCAATCCGAACGATACCCTCAAGCAGCACAAGCA
>SKTL01000351.1 GCA_007122555.1 Thermomicrobiaceae bacterium
CAGGTGCGGAACATCCTGGGTCAGCAGATCCCGCCGGGCGATCAGCGCACCCGATCCCAGCGGTGCGTACATCTTGTGTCCGGAACAGGTCAGGAAATCAATCGAATCTTCGGCGCCGGTCGGCCCCATCGTGATCTGGCGGTGCGGCGCCAGCTGGGCGGCGTCCACCGAGATCAGCGCCCCGTGCCGGTGGGTAATCCGGGCGATATCCGCCACCGGCGGAACGACCCCGGTCACGTTCGACGCCCCGGAGATCGCAACCAGCCGCACGTTCGGTCCGCACTCGGTTAGTTTCTGTTGCAGGTGATCCAGATCGACCCTGCCCGCGTCATCAACCTGCACATGCTCCACCCGGCAGAACTGTCGCCAGGGAAGCAGGTGCGAATGGTGTTCCATCACGGTCGTCAGCACCACATCGTCCGGCTGCAGTCCGAGCCGGGTCGCCAGGACGTTGATCCCCTCGGTGGCGTTGCGGACGAAGATCACCACCGCGCCGTCATCGGCCCCGGCGAATGTTGCAATCTTCTTGCGGGCGGTTTCATACAGGTACGTCGACATCTTCGATTTGAATCCCGCCCCGCGGTGAACGCTGGAGTACCATTTGTAGGCCTCGTCGACGATGTCCCGGACCGGCGCCAGAATCGGGGTCGAAGCCCCGTTGTCCAGGCTGACGTAGCGCCGCTCGGAGCCATCGACGACCGGGACCTTCGTGTCCCAGCCAACAACTTTCCTGGGACACTGGCCGAGATCGAGCGTCTGTGTTTGTCTGGATGTCACCGGCGCCACCTCTTTCTAACTGGACGGATTGATTGATCCACAGGCGCAAATGGTGCGCTCCTGACCGGGACCGTTCACCTGTGGCAGGCAAATGGTACCAGTCAGAGCTGACTACTGGCCTGGTAGTATCCGCATACCCGCCCTGCGGTCGGGGCGGGTGTCAGCAAGGTGGTCATGCCAGTGCTCATGTCTGCATCTCCGGCGCGATCTGTTCGACCCAGGCGCTGCGTTTGCCGTCGTCGAGGACCGTGATGCGCTCGCCCGATCGAAGGAGCTTTTCCCCGGCCGCTAGCGGCAGGCTGCGCCCAACACGCCCGTCCGAGAGCTTCCACTGGAAGGTTCTGATGAAACTCTTTCCGCCTCCGTCTCCCTGGAACACGGTCGCGCGGCGCGACTTACCGGTGCGGGCCAGGGCGAAGGTGCGGCGCACCTGCCAATAGCGCCACCCCGCCAGGCCCAGAAGCAACATCACTCCCAGTCCGGTCAACCCGACAAACAACTGGATTTCGCGCAACAGCGCTGCGCGCGTGCCGACCCGCGCAGTCTGCGGTTCATCGGGCAGGTAGATGATCGAGGCGGAACTGCGGTTGCCCACCACAGGGGCGGTGGTTTGCGTCCTGGATCGCTTGAAGCTCGCCGCGCCGCCGTCCTGGGTGGTGAAATCATAGCTGCGCTCAACGCTGTAATAGGTCTGCCCGTTGCGGACGCCACCGGGACAGGAGTCGTTGCGGCAGACGTTGGTCGAGAAGTTGAGGACGGTCACTGTACCCTGTGTCTCAACCCCGCGCGAGATCAGCGACAGGCCGCCCCAGGCATTGCCCGCCAGAAAAACGGCCATCAGCAGCGTGAACGCACCAAACGCGTAGAACTCCACCCGATACAGGCGCCAGAACGCCTGCATGGGGGTTAGCGCATAGCTCATTCGGTATGGTTCCTTTCGCAGGGACAATTCGATTAGCGGTAACTAGAATAGCATGATCTGTGACCATGCGGAGCCCATTGCCGCGGAATGTGATGGGCAGCCCTGTCGAAGGATCTCGGCGCCGGAGAGTATCCGGGCAGGAGGTCGGGAGCGGTCAAGCTCGACAGCGGCAGACACGTTCGGCTCCGCTCAGTGCAGGCTGCGCTGCCCTGCCAACCATCGGAATACGACGAACCAGTCCGCCTCCCGGCGTGCCTGAACGCAGCACCTACTCGTAGGCCAGGACCTCGCGGACGCTCAGTCGCCAGGCGTTGCGGGCCGGCAGGATGCTCGCGATGATCGAGAGAACCACCACCAGGACGAGCCACAGCGCAATACCGAGCGCCGAGAAGCTGAACGCCAGCGGCATCTGGAGCAGCGCGGATCCAATCGCGTAGCCCAGCGCCCAGCTCAGTGGAACGGCCAGCATAGCGGCGAGCAGCCAGCTGATCATCCCGACGACGAGCCCTTCGGAAATGACGATCCGGGCGATCATCCCGTTCGATGCGCCGATCGCCCGCATCACCCCGATCTCACGGGTCCGTTCGATGATGTTCAGCGACATCGCTCCCATTAGCCCGATCGCGCCGACCGCGACGAGCATGACGCCGATGATTAGCAGCAAGACAAAGAGGATGTTGAAGAGACTCTCGGTTCCGCCGCGGAGGTCGCTGCCGGTGACGACCTGCACTACCGGCAACCCGCCGGCCCGCAGTTGCTCGTCGGCCAGCTCGGCCACATTCAACTGTGCCGCGGCATCGTGTTGGCTGGTCATCAGTACGAGCCTGTTGGCCTGTCCGGGAATGTCAAGCGCGTCACTGAGCGACTCCTGGGCGGTATAGACGACCGGGCCCATCAGCTGCGACGTAACGACCCCGACGACGGGCCACTCGAGATCGCGCCCCTCGACTTTGAGCGTGACCAGGTCGCCAAGCTGAATATCCTGCTCGTCGTTCAGGAAATCGACATTGACGACCAGCCCCGCCGCTTCGCCTGGCTGGAGCCAGCGTCCTTCCACGAGCGTTGGCCGGATGATCTCGCTGGTAGCCGGGGGCGCCATCAGCCAGATGTTCGAGTTCTGGGATCCGTCCGGGCGAACCCGCGTCGCGTTGCTGGCGAACCAGCTCTCCGCCGATTCGACGCCTTCGAGCGCGAGGCCCTGACTGATCGCATCCGCAACGGGCGCCGGTCGTTGCATAGCGACCATGACGTCGTAGTCCATGTAGTCCATGACGCCCTCGAAGGTCTCATTCAGCGACGACTGGATCGTCAGCACGCTGGCGAAGATCGTTCCGCCGAGCGTCAGCGTGATGAGCGTCAGGGCGAGCCGACCCTTGCGGCGGAATACGTTGCGAATCGAGAGCATGACGGGTCGGGAGAGCCACCGCATCCGGCCGATGACTCGGTCGATGACGCTCTCGCCCGCCTGGTTGTCGCTCAGTCCGTACGAGGTGATCGCCTCGCGGACCGAGATCCGTGTTCCGCGAAGCACGGGGATCAGCGCGGCGCCCAGCGGGACCAGCACGGCCAGCGCGATCTGAACCGCGATCACGGCTGGCGGGAACCAGGGTCCCTGCACCGTGATGTTCAGCATCTCACCGATGAATCCTGCGAAGAAGAAGGCAGCCAGCGCCGACAGCGGAATCGCGACCGCCGCGGCGAGCAGGCCGAACAGCAATACCAGCGCGAGGTAGATCGCGGCGATCTGACGGTGCTGCCCGCCGATTGCCTTCATCATTCCGATCTGCCGCACCTGTTGCGCCAGTAGCGCGCTGACCGTGTTGATAACCAGAAAAACGCCGAGCAGCAGTATCAACCCGCCAAGCAGGCCGAGCACCAGCATGAGCGCTTCGCCCAGCGCTTCGGTGTGGTAGCGCGGTGTATCCTGCACGGCGATTCGCTGCACGATGACGCCACCCGGTTCTAGGACCTGATCGCGCGCCAGTCCGGCCACGAACTCGCCTTGCCGGAGGTCTCGCGGATTCTCAGCAGCCAGCAGGTGCAACTGATTGAACGCGGCCGTTTGCCCGAGTTCCGCCAGGGTATTGAGCGTCATATAGCCCGAAAGCTGGCCGGAACCGATGGTGGGATCGACTTCCCCCGGATCGTAGGCCAGACCGCTTACGGTCAGGATGTGGCTCGCTCCGTCGGGCGTTTCCACGTCAACCTGATCACCGATCGACAGACCGGCATCGGCCGCGGACATCCGTTCAACGAGCACTTCGCCGGTTTCGAGCGGCCAGGCGCCGTCTTCCAGGAGAACCCGGCTTATCCGGATGTCGTCGAAATCGCTGATCGCGTTCAATGTCAGATTGCGGGAGGCGTCATCTTCGTTCAAGAGCCGCACGCTCAGGCCGGCCCGTCCTTCTGCGTCCGCGATCTCCGGGAGCGCCTGGGCCGCCTCAACGATGTCATCGCCGAAGGGGCTGGTTGCGACAACGGCGGAGGCCGGGTTGGCGTCATCAAACGTTCGGTCGATACCCTGTCCGATGACATCGCGGGCGGTAAGCATCGTTCCGACCGCGAACACGCCGATCGCGATCGAGAGAATGACGAGCCCGGTGCGTGACCAGGAGAGTTTGAGATCGGCCAGAACTTTGCGCCAGCGTGGGCTAACCATGGGACTCACCGGTGATCATTGAGGCAACGGGTTCCGGGAGTTCGGCGCCGTTCGACTCCGAGGAGATCTGGCCATCCAGCATCGTGATGTGCC
>SKTL01000257.1 GCA_007122555.1 Thermomicrobiaceae bacterium
AAATGCTCCGGGCGCTCGGTTCCCACGAATGCGACGTCATCGCAGTGGCGACAACCCAGGAAGAAGTCGGGCTTCGAGGCGCCGAAACCTCAGCCTACAGCGTGCAGCCGGATATCGGCGTGGCGCTCGACGTGACGGTCGCCGGCGACAGCCCGGGGGTTGATAAGCAGGACCGGGTAACAAAGCTCGGCGGCGGCGTGGCGATCAAGGCGTTCGACTCATCCCACATTCCAAACTACAAGCTGGTCAACCATTTCCGGGACATCGCAAGCGAGCGGGAGATTCCCCATCAGGTAGAGATCCTCTCTCGCGGCGGCACCGATGCCGGTCCGATCCAGCGCTCCCGCGGCGGCGTCCCGGCGATTACGATTTCGATGCCGACACGCTACCTGCACACGGTCAACGAGATGGTCAGCATCGAGGACATCCAGTCCGGGATCGCGCTGCTGACCGCGTATCTGGAGACCGCGCACACAGGCGATTACCGGCTGGACTAAGCTGATTTGAACAGATCCGGCATTGCGGAGTGGTGCGCGATATCCTGGGGCGTACTGCCCCGCCGGGACACGTTGCGAAGTCGTCGGCTGATATCATCCGGCGTTCATCGGTTACAATAGGCGGGAACCAGGGGGCAGGTTGAGACGAAGGAGATGTGCATTGTGCCCGCGCGATTGATCCGCGCGCTCGTCCTGATTCTGGTAGCAACCTCGATTACCGCTCCGGCTGCGCTTGCCGATAGCGAGACGCCGGTCGGAAACGATGGCGCGTTGCGATTTGTCGACGTGCAGATTACTCCGGACGATCCAACTGCCGGATCTGTGGCAATCGTGCGCTTTGGCATCGAAGACGAGGACGGCGAACCCGTTTCCGGACTAAGAGCCAGCGGGCTTCTCCGCGCTCCTTCCACGATGGAGGATGACGCTCCCCCTCCCCCGACCCTCACGACCATCGGACGAGAGCTTTCTGACCCAGGACGATACGAGGTCGCGGTCGCGCTCAACCAGCCAGGACGCTGGTGGATCGAAGTGCGCGTCGACAATGAAGCAGGGCAGATTTCACGTTACGATCACTTCACAACCGTTGATGCGGTCGACGAGCCTGTTCCCGCGACAACGTCGGAGCCGATCTTCCTCCGTGGCGATGAATGGGATCTCTTTTACCGAATCGACCCCGATACCGGCAGCGTTGCCGAACTCGAGGGCTCCGACGTCTTCCAGGTGGGAAACCGCTGGCTGATTACGGATTTCCACCTCCAGGAGCGCGGTTCAATCTCGCCCGCCTACGGCGGAACCTGGCGACTGCATGTTGAGCTTCGCGACGCGATCAGCGGGAACTCGCTTACGACAATCAACCTCGGCGATGTTCGGGCGAACGTTCACCGGGGAAGCCAGCAGGACCCCGCCATCGCGACCGCGATCACGATTGCCCCGGATGGCAGCGCCGCGTATGTCTACTGGGCCCGACAACTGGGAGAGGGATGGGTCTCTCACCTTGTAGAAGCGGATCCGCTCACCGGTCAGGTCCGAAATGAACGAATCCTCAACGGGGCAATATCGAGCAACGGGTTCTGGGCGGAGATCTACCTTCGCGACAACGGAGCGCTTCTGGTGGCCGAGCAGGTCGTCGAACTGGCGAGCGTGAGCGGCTACCGGTTGAGCCTGATCGACCGCGGGTCGTTGGACATCGTCTCGCAGTTCCGGCACACCGACGCGCGCGAGAATCCGCTCACCCACTGCATGCTCGCCTATCCGGGGCCGGTTGGAGACATCTCCGGCGAGGACGGACTGCGATACTCGTTCTGCTCTCCTCCAGATCACGATGGTGAACGAGCTTTGTTGATCTGGAATCCGGTGACCGGCGAACCGGAATCGACGGTGAATCTGGCGAGTATTGTCAATACCGACGCCGCCTATGCCGACGGCGTCGCCAGTCCTGATAAGACACGATTCTACGCCGTAAACACGCGAACGCTCCGGGTTGTCGAAATCGATCTCGCCACTGGAGAGATCCTGCGGGAACGGAGTCTCCTGCCGGACGACGACGATGATCCGTCTACTCTGGACCGTCTCTTCGACTGGGTCTTCGGCGCCTCGACCCATTCGGCTCGCGCCGCCGGAGCCGTGGAACCCGGTGTCGCGATCAGTCCAGACGGCGACACCCTGTTCGTGATCGCCAATCCAGAAAACCGGGAGCCGGGAATCATGGTGATCGATCTGGAACATCTTGAGATCATCAACAGCCTCAAAACCGGAGAGTCTGTGGACGGTCTCACCTCAACGGCGGATGGCCGAATCGTCGTCATTCAGCGGGAAAGCAATGGAGGTGGCGACGCGATCACCGTGCTCGATCGCGAAGGGAGCATCTGGGTTTCGTTTACGCTTCCTGGCCGGTCGGATATCGTCGGCGCCCGACGCTAACTTACCGTAACCATTTCAGAACCACTGGATTGTCTGGATAGAGAAGCAGCGAATAGGCTGCTTCCGGGCGCCAATCCCAACGCCCAACGTACTCCCTTCCCTCCTGACGCCCCGGTTCCCCCACCGGGGCGTTTCTTCTGCAATGAGTTAGGCCAGTTTGAGCAGGCCCTGACATGACGGCGATTATCGATGCCCTGCCCGTTGGTGACTGGCTACCCGGCAACGGCGCTCGATCACTGTCCGGATTCGGCGGAATCTCCGATTGAATGCGACGAAATGAATGAGGCCAACGCCTCAGCGGTTTCGGCGGGCTGCGTCATCAGCTCGAAATGACCGGCGCCTGGAACAAGATGCTCCTGCGCGTGCGGAATCCACTCCTTAAGATGACGAACGTTGGCAGGAAACACCCACGGTGACCGGTCCCCCCGAATCAACAGCACAGGGCACTGGATACTTTGAGCCTCCTCCGGGCCGAACTTCCACTCCCCTACGGCGGGCAATTCCACCGTTAACCCTGCGACGTTATCGGCCGCAGCTTGCTCGAACCAGTCGTCCGGGAGCCAGGGATCAAGAACCGATCGGTAGTTTTCGTCTCCGTGAGCGTGACTCAGCAAGATATGACACACGGTATTGAAGTCGCCTTCAGTTGCTGCCACCTGAACTTGTTCCTGCGTCTCAGCCATCCATTGAAAGGCCTCCGGCGTCGGCGCAGCCGGCTCAATGAGCGTCAGTGTGCGAACCGACTCAGGATGACTTAGAACAAGCTGATAGGCATAGATGGCGCCCAGCGAATGGGCAACGACGTGCCCTGGCCCGCCACCAGCCTGGTGCAACACCTGGAACGCGTCGTCTACCACGCTGTCTACCGGATACGGCGGACCATCGGGGTGGCTGCTGTGGCGATACCCGTGTCTCCAGTATGCGATCCGCTGGTATCCGTCCAGGGCCGGTTCCTGCAGCAAAGGATGAAACCACTCGCCAAGAAACGACCCATGAATCGAGAGGATCGGTTCACCCTCGCCCCAGACCCGGACTTCCAGTTCACTGCGGCCGGTGAAGACTCGCATGTCATCACTCCGTTCGTCCAATCAAAATGAGCTTTCGGTGCGGATAGGTCTCTATCCTATAACCAGCCTATCGTCACGTCAATCTCTCGTGCTCGGTCACCGAACATGTTACCGAGCTCCACACAGACGTGATCCCTTTGACGTTCCCAGGACTGTTCCCGCTCACCCGGCGCTGTGACGTTTCAGGAACGGCTCGATTGCCCGGGCGGTCTCGGCCGGCTTCAGAAACTGGATGAAGTGGTTCACCCCGGAAATGATTTTCTCTTCGGTTCGGGGAAACCACTGCTTAAGGCGCCGATCGATCGCGTGAAAGAGCGAAATCGTCTCCTCGCCCTCGATCAAGAGCACCGGCTGCGTAATACGTTCGCGTTCCTCCGGACCGAACGACCATGCAACGCCTCCCGGGCCTTCCACCGTCAACATGTATCCAATATCAGTGACGCAGTGATCCCACCAGTCCGGCGGCATCACCGGATCCAGTTGCTCACGAACGTCGTCACGTCCAAAGTCAGCGGATATGAAGATTCGCGCGGCTCTGTCCCGATCGCCGCTGGCGTAGGCCTCGGCGACGTCCCCGGAAATCCGTCCGTGGAACTCGCGGAATTCGGGAGTTGGCAATACTGGCTCGATCAACGTCAGCGACAATACAGCGTCGGGGTGATCGAGCGCGAGTTGCAGCGCTTTCGGCGCGCCGCCGGAGTGCGCCACAATATGCCCGCGTCTGCCGCCAACCTGTTGGAGAACCTCCAGCGCATCTTCGGCCTCGTCCTTAACGCTATGCGCATGGTCGCCATGCGAACTGAGTCCGTAGTTATGTCGATGATAGGCAATCCTACGGAACTGATCGCAGAGCAGGGGCTCCAGACTCATTGCGTCGAAGGCATATGGAGTGAAGACGCCGTGTATCGTCAGGGCGGGATCGCCCTCGCCCCAGACGTTCAACTCAAGTTCGCTG
>SKTL01000270.1 GCA_007122555.1 Thermomicrobiaceae bacterium
AATCCGCGCCGCAGTTTCTCCCGGGCCTCGTCCAGCTCGGTGGACTCGTGGTCGGACGTCATCCCTGAGCCGGCGTAGGCGTTGATCGCCTTGCCGCGGACACCCGGCGCGTGACCATCTCGTCGAGGAGCTTCGAGCTGAAGTCGCTCGAATATCGAGGCATCTCCTGCAAGCACTCCCGGGAAGTTCATCATCTCGCCCAGGCCAACGACACGGGGCAATCCCAGCCCCTCTGCGATCGCCGCGGTGGTCATCTCGGCGCCGGCCGTCTCAAACGGACTTGCCGGTACGCAGGACGGGATCGTAAAGAACAGAGAGACCGGCAGGTCATCTGACGCGTCCATCAGCGCCTTGATGCCGTCCAATCCGGCCACGTTGGCAATCTCATGCGGATCTGTGACAACCGCGCCGGTTCCGCACGGTACAACCGCTTTGGCGAACTGATCCATCCAGAGCAACGAGCTCTCGACGTGCACATGTCCGTCAATGAACGACGGCGCCAGGTAAGCGCCGGCAGCGTCGAGCACGCGATCGGCGTCAGGGTAATCGCCGACGCCGGCGATCTTGCCGTCGACAATGGCGACATCCAGCTCTTCGATCTCGTTGGTCGCCACGTTGACGATCCGGCCGTTGCGAATGACGAGATCGGCCGCATCCTCGCCCTGCGCCACCGCCAGAAATCGTCTCCACTGTTCAACCACGGAATGCTCCTGCCTGTTTGCGCGGCTTATCGCTCAATCGAGTAAGCGCCGTTCGGCTTCGCTGAGCAACTGGTTCAACGTTTCAAGCAGGCGCCGACCGAAATACGGAATCTGCGTAATCTGCTCGAACGGAACGTACGTTGACACCCGAGCGCCGACGCCATGTTCCTGCTCATCCCACCAGACCTCTTCATCATCGCCTACGAGACCTCGGGCGATCGCTGGCAGGACAATTCTGGCTCGCCGTTCCAGCGCGTGAAACCGGCGTTCGTTCTCCTCTTCCCAGAACAACCCCGGGGATGTGTCCCACGCTTCCAGAATATAGACGCCCCCGCCCAGACGAACATCGAGATGTCCGTCTTCAGTATCAATCGACACGGTCCATCGATTCTGCTCATCGATGTGCGGATAGGCGTAGTATTCGGCTGCGGAGAGCACGTCGACAACGCGCTCAAGCATCAACTTTGGAGATGACTGTCCGCCCGTTGGGTTCGAACCGTTTACGCTCATTCGTCCAGTTCCGACCATTCTTCACCGGAGGGGTCACCGTTCTCGAGGAGACGCCTCATAGCGCCAACCATCACGCGCACGGTCGCGAGTGTTTGTTCATCAAGATCCTCACGGGTATGAATCTCGACACCCGGGACAACCCCCCACCGTCGCCACGCCTGGCTCTCGACCGAAGCTCGATCTGCCGCGGGAGATCGGCGCGATTCGTCGGCAAGCCGCTCGCGAATCTCCTCAAGGCTCAGGTTTACCTCGCGCAGGGCGACAATCTGCTGAAGACGTTCCAGATGCTGCCGCGTATAGTAGGAGGCGCGTCCCCGGCCGACCGGTGGCGGCAGCAACTCCTCGGCGACGTAGAAGCGAACACGCCGCGGCGGCACACCGGTGCGCTCGGCGAGTTGCGAAACCGTCATTGCATCCGGGACGTTGATCTCACTGGTCGACAACCTGATCGCCAATTCCCATCATCTGAACAACTTCACCAGTCATGCAATCGATACGTTCGTCAGTATCGCGTGAAGACCCGCCGTCACCCCTCACCCCCAGCAGGTCGAAAGTCGACAACCTCGAGCGTCACAGAGGTTCGCCCCCGAAAGGTGTTCGGCCGCAACGAGACCGCAAGGTCCACCTTCGACATATCGTGCAATTCAACGAGCCTGTCGCCGGCGCTGAAGGCGACAGCCCTCAGCGGCGCAGCATTCGACGACGCCACATTAAACAACAGGTGCGACTGATCCCGGCTCCGGCGCGCATCGAATACTGGTAATGCGCGCATAAGAAATCGTGGAGGGGGATTGCCATGCCCGCAGGGTTCGAGATGCGCGAGTTCTTCCACCTGATCGAGCGAGACGAACTCGGGAGCGAGTTCGGCGTCAAGCGTCAACGATGGCGGCGGCGGCCGGGTTCCAACTTCATCAACGAAGACATCGTTGATGCGCTCGGAAAACTCATCCAGCCGGTTGGTTTCGATCGTCAGACCGGCGGCCTTGCTATGACCGCCGAACTTCTCGAGCAGATCTGAACATCGATGCAACGCCTCGACCACGTTGAACTCGTCAATACTGCGCGCCGAGCCCCGGCTGAACGGTGCGCCCTGCTCCAGCGCGAAGACCGGCCGACCGTAGAACTCAGTCAGCCGGCTCGCGATGAGGCCAACGAGCCCAATCCGCCAGTCAGGCGAACGAACGACGAGTACCGGGCGATCCTCGGCGCCATCCGATTCCACGAACATTCGGGCTTCGGTGACGAACTCGTCGAGCAGCTCCTGCCGGTGACGGTTCAGATCATTCAATCTTCGCGCCAGTTCCTCAGCTCGCGCTGGCGAATCGGTCAGGAGAAGCTCCAGCGCTGCCTGCGGATCGTCGATTCGACCCGCAGCATTGATCCGGGGGCCGAGCAGAAACCCGAAATGATGGCTGCGCATCGCACCCGGTTTGACTCCCGAAATCTCGGCCAGCGCGAGCAAGCCGTGACCGGCGTGCTCCTCGAACTGGGCCAGGCCGTGGTGGACGATGGCGCGATTTGGACCCCACAACGGCACGACATCGGCAACGGTTCCGAGGGCGACAAGCGGCAGATACCGCACCATCTCATCGTCGCCGGCAAGGCGGCGCATCAGTTGCCATGCAACCCCGACAGCGGCGTACTCCGCGAACGGGTGCAATGAATCCGGCCGCCGAGCCGATACAAACGCGGCGCAGGGGATATTCACGTCCGCAACGTAATGGTGATCGATGACGATCGTTTCCAGACCGCGCTCCCGGGCGTATTCCAGCTCTCGCCTGTCGCTGGCGCCGCAATCCACCGTAATCAAGAGCCGGCGCCCGTCTTGAACTGCCTGGTCGATTGCAGACGTGTTCAGCCCGTAGCCATCCCGCTCTCGGTGCGGCAGATAGGCGCGCACGTTTCCTCCGAGATCGCTCAATCCCTCGACCAGCAATGCGGTGGACGTCACGCCGTCAACGTCGTAGTCTCCGAATACCCCGATTGGCTGGGACAGGCTGATAGCGGTCCTGATTCGGTCCGCGGCGATGTCAACATCCGGCAGCGTCGCCGGGTCGGGAATCGCACTGAAGTCGTGGTTCAGGATGCCGGTCGCCTCGGTCCGACTCATCACGCCGCGCGTGAACAGAATCTCCCCGATGAGGCCGAGTTCAGCAAGGTCATGGCCGCATGTTCCAGCTGGTTCAATCCATCGGTATCGGGGCACCGACCGCCTCGCCTTTCGCTTCGGTTCCGAACGCGCAGTGTGCTCTCCTCATCGGCTGCTCTCGTGAGGCGATCGGATGCTGACACGGATCGTTTCCGCCAGCTGCCGGCCGAGCACATGCTCGGTGTCATCAACCCGTATCCGCACCGGACCGTCGAAGGGCATCTGTTCGATCACGGTCAGATTCGCCCCGGGAAACAGCCCAAGATCGCCCAGATAGCGTAGCTTCTCAGGGTCGGTATCACTGACCAGCTCAACGAAGACCTGCGAACCTTCCGGCAACTCGGTCAGCCGGCGCCCGAGCGCTTGAGCGATCTCTCCCTCGGCTGTCGGAATCGGCTCGCCGTGTGGGTCTACGCTCGGAAATCCAAGCGCCCGGTCGATTCGGGCTTCAAAGTTCTCCGAAATGCTGTGTTCCAGGCGATCAGCTTCATCGTGGACTTCATCCCAGGAGTACCCAAGCGCCTCGGCAAGATAGAGCTCCAACAGGCGATGATGCCGGATCACTTCCAGCGCCGCCTTGCGCCCGGTGACCGTTAGAACAACTCCGCGATAGGGACGATGCTCGACCAGCTTCAGGTCGGCAAGCCGCTTGATCATATTCGTCACTGAGGGGCTCTGCACCTGCAAGCGCTCGGCAATAGATTGCGTCGTTACGCTGGAGCATTCTTCCTCGAGTTTGAAAATAACCTTCAGATAATCTTCCATCGCATGTGTAATCATGCTATCTCCCGCGCAACGACATCGCTCCGGTTGATCAATTGATCCAGCGCCTCGATCGCAACCCGGCGATTACGGGCGACTGACTGGCACCGAGTATACTCTGCAAGATTCATACGTCGCGACTGGGCGGGAGCACTTGATTACATGAGCGGATATCACAGATATGCCCTCGCCGGGGCGGGATTGATCGCCGCCGCCGCGGCCTACGCTTCGCAGATCGAACCGCGCACGATCGTTCGTCGCGAGATGGATATGGCGAGTCCGACCCTCCCGTCAGCGCTCG
>SKTL01000183.1 GCA_007122555.1 Thermomicrobiaceae bacterium
CTCAGGCCGGTGTACATTGAGTTGGCCGGGCTCGTATCGCTAACGGCCATTCCGGCGAAAACGATATCCGACTCCGCGCACTGTCTCGATCATTGAGGCGTCGTGTCCCAGCTTACGGCGAAGCGAACGTATAACCGCGTCGACCACATTGCTGCCGCCGTCGTAGTCGTACCCCCAGACGTCTGCGAGAAGGGCGGAGCGAGACGCCGCGCTCCCCTCATGCTGATAGAGATAGTGCATGACCCCGAATTCAAGAGGGGTCAGACCGATGTGCTTCCCATCGAGAATGGCTTCGTGTGCGTCAATGTCCAGCAAGGGCTCTTCTTCAACCGCAAGTTCGGACGCCACGAGTGCGGCGAGCCATCCATCGACCGATAAGGGGCCGAAATCGAGAACCGTCGTCAGATAGGGAACGCCTTCAATCTCGACGTCGGCATCGTGCGCCCGGTAGAAGCCGAGCTTCTCAAGCGCCGGCCAAGGCGTATCGAGGTCGCGCTGAGCAAAGTAAACACGCCGGAGCAACGGCTTCAATTCCATATAGAGCCGCTTGACTTCCAGCCATGCTCCTGCCTGGACTGGCGAGGGCGCCTCCTCGTATTCATCACTGAGCAGGCGGAGAACAAACAGCGCTTGCTGAGAGCGAGGGACGGGATGTCTTGCGAGATGATCCAGCCACGAGCGGAGAATTGGATCGCTTCTCATCCAGGCTCGACTTACCGAATCCGGAACCACTGCGGCAAAGAAACCGGCAACCTGCTCATTGGATGAGCGTATCGCCCAGATCGTTTGGGGCTCCCGATCATAATGCGCGTCGAGCAGGCGAGTTGCTCCCGGGGTCTCATAGCGACGGCTGATTCGCTGGATCGCAGGGTAGTCGTCAGGGCGCGCTGGTTCAACGGTAAATTCATGCGCGCCACTCGGAAAGAACGCCTCGCGCACGATCGGATTCTCGAGGATATAGAGCATGTCCGCCGTGTATCTCCAGAGGTCTGACTTTCCTGCCGTGCGTACTTCGCGCTGCAGTTGGCGCCAGGCGGCGCGACGATGCTCTCGATAGCGTTCGGGATCCTCGGAGCGGAGCATCGTCGCGATGGATTGCTGGACGACATCGTGAATGTGTAGACCGTCTCGTCCCTGTTCCACGAACGGAAGTGCGCGTAGCCGCTCGATTCCATCCTGTGGCGCGATGTCAGGGAGCATAGCCGACAGGATTGATCGCGTGATACTCCGGACGACCGATCCTGCCTTCAGGGCGGCGCGCGTCACAGGATCATCAATTTCGTGAAGATAGATGCGCGTAAGTTCGGTCACGACCCGAGAGATCGCCACCCCTTCGAGATCAGTTGTCTGCCGATCCCGGGCGACAGAGGCGGCAAGTTGCAGCGCAAGCGGGTGTCCCCGCGAGACACGAGTGATGGTTCGTGCTTCCCGATCATTGAGGCCACTTCGCTGCAGCACCCGTAGCGCGCTCTCGTCGCTTATCGGTCCAAGAACCATGTTGCGAACGAGTCCTTGCCATCCCGGAGATGAAAACCATGACGATACCGGCGGTTCTCGCCCGGAAAACACAACACGAACGTTGTCCGGGAGTTGCGGGATGAAATTCTGGCGCAGCCAGGTGTCCATCGTTCGAAAGACCTCGTATGTGTCCAGAACCAGGAGCACTGGCGAACCCGACTGGGCCAGCCGTTGCCCCAGATCTTCAACGGTTCGTATGCTGCCGCCAACATTCGCTTCCAGTTCGGCGAGAAACGCCTGCTCGGTTGGTTCAATCCCGCGACAGTCGATATACGCTGCCACAGCGCCGTCCGCCCGCGCTCGAGCAGCAAGAGCTGTTAACAGGCTGGACTTCCCGATCCCGCCTATGCCATGCAAGTGAAGAACCACCGCGCGGTCTTCCCGCAGGAACTGAAACAGGTCTGCGAGCTCGGATTCCCGACCGACCAGCTCCTGATTGACCCGATCTGCAACAATCTCGTGGATTCGGCGAGCCATTGTCTCTTCCTCTACTAGGAGATGAAGACATGTTAGCATCAGTTAGCAGGAGTGTCACTGGAACTTGCTCCATTTGCGCGCCGCCAGACCCCGACTTCTGCTGCATTGTCTATCTGCACGTAGCATGACAGGTCTTGCTGGTGGGCCTGTCTGGAGTAGCCCACCACTTTGCAATGACCTGTCAAGTTGTTGCTTGAACGGCTGCGTCTTTGACTGATAGAAGAGAACGGTCCCGCGCCGCCTGGACAAGCCGACGATTCCGAGGACCGTCCTCGTCCGATCAGCGCTGAACTGCGGAAGCGGCCGGACTTCCAGTCAGTTCACTGAGTTCCGGCAGGACACTGAAATGTTGGATCCGCATGTTCGACAGTGATGGATGCGCCTCGACAGTTGGAGCCAGCATCTCCTCAAGGTAGCGATCCGCCGTCTCGCGATCCGCAAAGATGTAGAATCCGCCAACCGACGAGTCTTCATTGGCGATCCAGGTCTTCATGACCAACCCCTCACGCGTCTTCAGCGCGTGAGCGAACTCGGTGAACGCGTCGTGAAGGTCGGCCAGGCCGGCGGATGTGTCGATCAAGACCAGCATGGAATGCATGTGATTCCCACCTTTCCAGGATGATCGCAACGTGCGTTGCGACGAATCTTCGGGGTGGCGCGCGCCACTGCATTCACATTACGTGGCAGAGTCAGGTGAAAGATGATGAGATCATGAGATATTGATGAGGAGTTCAGCGATGTGAGGTATCGAGAACCGCTCAGCTCGCCGTCAGCAGCGTGCGCTGGGTACCGGCCGGGGCGGCATCAAGCTGCTGCAGGATCTGGCGTTCGTGCTCGAGCAATGCCTTCTTGAGGTGCAATCCACCTCCGAAGCCAGTTAGTTGACCGTTTGCGCCGATAACCCGGTGGCAGGGGATGACGAGCGGGATCGGATTCGTCGCGTTGGCTCGTCCGACAGCTCGCGACGCCCGTATGGTGCAGACGATTTCGGCAATCTCGCCGTATGAGCGTGTCTGACCGAATGGAATGGTCATGAGTTCGCGCCAGACCCGCTGCTGCCACTCGGTTCCCTGCATCGCAACGGGGATGTCGAACTTCAGCAGTTCACCGCGAGTGTAGGCGTCGAGCTGTTCCCGGATTGGCGACGTAAGGTCCGATGCCGGCGCGACGCGGTATCCGTCCCGGGCAAGCTCCTCGCCGATGGAATACTGATTGATCCCGTCAAGGAAGCTGATCCGGATCAGCTCGGCGCGTTCATTTACCGCAAAGGCAATCGGGCCGGCGGGCGAGTCTGTCTGATCCAGGCAGGCTATCATGGTTCGCAGTCCTCAACATTTTCTGGGTCAAGTTGGCGCCAGGCTGTAACGCGTGCGATGTACCATTCATCTTGCAGTATGACACGATAGAGCCAGTATGTGTGAAACCGCAAGCAGCCTGGCTGGAATCAGCGGAGCGGATGCGATGAGCGTAGCCCTGAATTGATGTTGGAGGTCACTGATGCAATCGCAGGAGTCCGGCCCGGGGAGGAAAGGATACGTCCTCGCCGGCATTGTCTTTCTGGTTGGAGTCGCCGGCGCCGTAGCGCTAGCGGCTGTCTTCTTTCTCGGCTTGATCGGGCTCGGAGGTGACCTGGAACGGGTTGTCGGCCCGGGCGCGACGGAGGTCGAACTGACCGAGAGCGGCCGCTATGTCATCTTCTACGAGTATGAAAGCGAGTTCGACGGCGTTCGCTACTCGACAAGCTCGACGCCTCCGGATATGAATATCTCGCTGCAGCATATCGATAGCGGCGAGGAGATTCGCGTCGATCGGACACGCGGCGAGACGAGTTACGACCTGCTCAACCACGCTGGCGAGTCGATCAGGGAGTTTCGGATCGATCAACCCGGCTCCTACGAGATGTCGGTCGAATATGCTGACGGCCGGGACAGTCCGGAGTTCGTTCTGGCCTACGGCGAAGGCATAGGCCGGGGGATTCTGACCAGCGTCGGCGCGTTCTTCGGAGGCGGGATTCTGTTCTGTTTCATGACACTGGCGGCGATCAGCATCGCCGGAATCACGTTCTACCGTCGCTACCAGGCCGGGCGTCCGCAGGAGACATAGCGTGCGGACCGGCGGCCTGCTCGTCTGGCTCCACAGCGCTGTTCCGGTGGATCTCCACCCCGGTCGCTACCTGATGCAGAAGCATGGCGGTTGCCGCAAGCGCCGGAATGAACATGATCCCGGAGAGCAGTATCCCGTGCTCCAGTATCGAGACGCCGGCGGCGAACCCGATCGCGCCGACCAGCGCCAGTAGTCCGGCGACTCCGTAGAGGATCGCCGTCGTGCGAGCTGGACCATAGCGCACGTCAATCAGGCCCGAGAAGATCGTGAGCGTGGTCAGTCCCCAGAGGACGAACGCCGCGATGACGATGC
>SKTL01000079.1 GCA_007122555.1 Thermomicrobiaceae bacterium
CGGTCTATCAGGTCGGCGAGGTGGATACCATACTCGGGAGGATGCTGCTGATACCAGCAATCCTCGGCGCGCTGATCGTTCCGATCGTCACCTTCCGGTCGATCGGTCACGCCATCATGTCGTCACTCGGCGGCGGACAGCTCCTGCGCTTTACCAGCGGTCCGCTCCTGCTTCACCGTGTCGATGGTCAACTCAAGCCGGGATTCAACGTCCGCTGGGGGCGCTATCCCGGAAGCGCGATCACGGCGCCTCAACCGGGAACCGATCTACGCCGCTGGATTCGCTGGCGCGAAACTGGCTCGTTCATCGGAATGGTCGCCTATGTCGGCCTGGTGTTGCTGGTGTCGAACTGGCTGCGCAATCAGTCCTTCATCACTGATGTTCCCGAACGGGCGCGCCTGGTGGAGACCGTGTCGTTCGGGCTGAGTGTACTGGTGATCACGCTCGGCGTATGGCAGCTGATCAACCGTCATCTCCCGCGTATCTGGCGGATGTCCCGCGGCGCTCAGGGCGCTGATCGGGAGGCATCGATCATCGCGATGACCTCGCTGATGCTGGTGGGCCAGCGCCCACGTGAATGGCCGGTGGAGTGGCCGGAACTGGCCGCCTGGGATGAAGACGAGTCGATTGAAGGACTTTACGGCTACCGTTTCGCCTATCTGCACGCGCTCGATTCCGACGATCTTGATTCGGCCGAAACGTTCTTCGAGTATCTCGAGGAGCACGCGGACCGGCTGCCAAACCGGATGCGTGAACAGATCGTCGAGCTCGAGCGGCCGTTTGTCGAGGCGTGGATACGACAGGACGCCGGCGCCGCCCGTGAGGAGCTCGACGCACTGGGCAACCGGATCGTTGATCGCTACCGCATCCGCCGGGTGCAGGCTGCCGTAGCGCTGTCGGAAGGTGAAATCCAGGTCGCCCGGGAATACGCGACCGAAGGCCTCAACGCGGCGACGCCGAAGCTGGACGACGGCGAAGTTCAGTTTGAAGCAGCCATTCTGGAATCGATTCTCCAGCAGACCGGCGGGGATATCGGGCAGGAACTCTGGGACAACGCGGGAGATGAATCTGAGGAAGCCAAGGATCTGGAACCCGACGTCACCGGCGAGACGGCGCCCCGCCAGTGACTCTGTCGAGTCAGCAATAGCTACTCGGCATCCTTCGGCGGAAGCACCTCGATACCGTATTTCGGCGCTGCTTCCATCACCTTCGCAATCTGCCGCTCCATATCAGGCGTCGGCGGATTGGCGGGATCCTCAACGGAGACTCCAACATCCATGAAAAAGCCCTGATGAATACCGCCAGGCGCATTCAGAATCAGCATCCGCGCAGGCTCGCTCCCGGTGTTCTGGAAGGCATGGACGGCGCCGATCGGGACGAAAACGTGTTCTCCGGGGCCGGCTACGATCGACTCATCGCCAAGCAGGAACGTATACGTTCCGTCCAGCACGTAGAAGGCCTCCGTATCTTTGTGCTGAACGTGCGGCGGCGTTCCCCCGCCCGGCGCGGTCACCGTTTCGCAGAGCGAGTATGACCCGTTTGTCTCCTCGGTGGTCACCTTGAACGTGATCAGATCAGTGAGCACCTGAATGGTCTTCCCCTTTGGTCCCGCTTCCGCCGGAACTGCATCGACCATGATCACCGGATCCTTTCTCTGACCGGAAATGGATTCCGACCGCAAAGCGCTATCGTCCGGCATGGTTGCCGGTCGATTCCAGAAGGAGAAGCGTGATGCAACGACCTGATTACGAAGTCGTTATCCGCTGGAGTCCTGCTCCAACGCATGGAGCTCATCCACGATCATGCGAAGCTCGGCGGCGCGAGCGTGCATTCGGACCAGCGGTTCACTCTTGTCATCGAAAAAGATGACGTCAACGTGATCGTCGGCATCAACCAGTTCTGACCCGGCGTAATCGAGTTCAATCGTCAGCATCGGAGTAATGCGGTCGTTGCCCGGCTGAACCTCGCCTGGCGGGTTGTCCGCCGCGGCGGCATAGCCCCAGTGATCAACAAGATCGACCAGCGCGCTGCGTTCATTGGCGCTGCTTCCCAGAAACAGCGTGAGATCGATCCGGCCGTCACTCAGATGCATGTAATAGCCGTCCTGGGCATCTTCGATAGCGATATCCTGGGGGAACCAGAGATCGTAGACGATCAGGGGGCGGGATGAGCTTCCGCTTTCCCGTCCAGCCGTTTCCGGAGATGCTTCCTCTGACTCCATGGGGTGTTGCAGAAGGGAATAGTGCGCCAGCCCGTAGGTGTAGAGCACTTCGGCCATGCGGCCGCGCAGGTGGGGGTTGAGCATTCCGCTGAACTCGTCCTCCAGCAGCTTCTCAAGCGCCCGCAACATGCGATTGTATTCTTCCATCTGGGTGAGTTCACGTTTGACGAATCCCTGGGCGCCCTGATATGCGGCCCGGATATCCTCGTAGATCTCATCCCCGGACTGGGCGTTCAGGAAGGAGCGGATGTCCTCGAAAAGATCACCCTCATCATCATTGTGCTGGTCTCGTTCGGGTTTCTCAGACACCGGTTCGACTCCGTCTACCCTGTGCGTCAATCAATCACGTGTGGTGACTGCTCGACCGTACAATACCAGACGTCTGGTGCTCCGGCCAGACGTTGAAGCAAAGGAGCAAGTGTGAACACGTCTCGTCCTTCAGGTATCGATCAGTCTCAGGCGCCGTTTTTCGGGGCGCTGCTCGCCTACCGGGATGCCGGTATCATCCCATTTTCCACGCCGGGTCACAAGCTGGGAAACGGCGCCCCGCCGGAATTGATCGACGCAATCGGGATGGCGGCGCTGGGGCTTGATATCCCGAATGGCGGCGGCGTTGATGACACGCACCGGACATGGGGACTGCAGCGAGAAGCTGAGGCGCTCGCCGCGGGCGCGTGGCAGGCGGATGACGCCGCGTTCCTGGTCAACGGCAGTTCGACCGGCAATATCGCGTTTCTCCTCGCTGCCTGTCGTCCGGGCGAGAAAGTGCTGGTCGCCCGGAATCTTCACACGTCGCTGCTCTCCGGCCTGATCCTCAGCGGAGCGCAGCCGGTCTACCTCTATCCCGCCGTTCACCCCGAGCTCAACCTTACGCTCGATGTTTCCCCACAAGACGTTGCGTCCGCGCTCTCCGACCACCCCGACGCCCGAGCGGTGGCGTTGATAAGTCCGTCCTATACGGGCGTCAGTTCTGATCTCCGGGAGATTGCCCGAATCTGTCGCCAGCGAGATGTGATCCTGTTCGTCGACGAGGCCTGGGGACCGCATTTTCCGTTTCACGGCTCGCTCCCGCCGGGCGCCGTTCAGGCGGGCGCCAGCGCCGCCGTCACCAGCATTCATAAGCTGCTCGCCGGTTTGACTCAGTCGTCGCTGATGACGTTCGGGGGCGAATTGCTGGGTCGTGACGATGTCGCCCCGGCGGTCTCGCTGATCGAAACGACCAGTCCGTCCGCGCTCATCGCCGCCTCAATCGATGCCGCCCGACGTCAGATGGCGCTGAACGGACGGGCGTTACTGGATCGGACCATTCAGCTGGCGATGACTGCCCGGAGTCGCCTGCGCAGCGTTCCCGGAATCCGCGTCATCGATGAGTCGGTGATCAGTGGTCGTCCCGGAGCCGGTTTTGATCCAACCCGCATACTGCTCGACGTCGAGGATCTGGGGTTGACCGGGTTTGAGGCGGAGGCGCTACTCCGAAAGCATGCTCGAATCGGCGTTGAGATGAGCGATCTCACCGGCGTGATCGTCCACATCACGATCGGGGATTCGCGCGAGTCGGTCGAACATCTGGTCCGAGGATTTGACTGGCTAGCCCGGACGCAATCGTCCGCCCGGAGCAGCGTGGTGATAGACAGTCAGCTACGATCCAGCGGATCCGTAATCTACTCGGCCAGACCGGCGATAAGCCCGCGAGAGGCTGCGCTCGGACGTTCACGCGCCGTACCGCTGCAAGACGCCGCCGGAGAGATTTCCGCGGAGATCATTACTCCGTATCCACCTGGTATCCCGGTGGTCGCTCCTGGCGATGTCTTCAGTCCCGAATGCATCGACTACCTTGAGGCTGCGCGGAGCTCGGGCATGTACATCAGCGGTCCGGGCGATCCATTCCTGGCGACGGTGCTGGTCGTCTCGAGTGACGATAAGGCTGGTTAAGCGGACCCGGTCGACAATCTGAATTTCTGGAACAGCAAATGCGTAAGTACGGGTAACACGGTCACGGGTTGCATGCGCCCCGGATACACCACCGCCAGCCGTGATCGCCCGAAACGAATACCATAATCGCCGACCGGGATCGCACCAGATCTCTTCAACAGCACACCCGGAGGTAGCAGAGATGCCGGAAGATCAGTCGGCCGTTGAGGCCACGCTTGGAATTGAA
>SKTL01000071.1 GCA_007122555.1 Thermomicrobiaceae bacterium
ACGACGTAGCCATCCGGGAACGACGAGCAGTCGAAACTGGGATCCTGGTTCTGGATAAACTCGCACGACTGAGCGCTGGCGCTGCCTATCTGCAGACCCGCAGACTCGAGCTGGCTGATCGCCTCAGCGACCGGCTGGCGGTACACGTTCGGTACTCGCACGACATCGCCCATGCTGATGAAGAGTGTGACCGTGGCGCCCCGGTTCACCTGACCGGTCGGCTCAACCCGGATGACGGTCCCTTGCGGTATGTTTCGGCTGGGTTCCTGTCGCTCCTGGACGTTGACTGGCAAGGCGTTTAGCTGGTTGAGCGCGGCGCTGCGGGATTCATTAGCCAGGTTCGGAATATTAAAAGTCTGCCGGCCCTGGCTTACCCGGACAATGACGGTCGCGTCCGGCTCCACTTCAGTACCAGGCTCCGGATCCTGTGAGGCGATAATACCGCTCTCAACATCGTCGCTGAAGACCTCTTCGACGACCAATTCCAGATCACCGGCGACGGTTTGCGCCTGCTCCAGTGTCCCGCCGACAAATTCCGGGACCGCGACCGTCTCGTCTTCCGGAGTTGGCGATGGCTCCGGAGTCGGCGTCTCTTCAGGAGTCGGTTCCGGCGTGGGTGTGATCTCAGGGGTTGGAGATGGCGTGGGCGATGCTTCCTCGGTGGCCGTCGGCGTAAGATCGGTATCGTCAGTCGGCTCGAACAGTCCAAAGTCGCCAAGCCGGAACGCCAGTACGACCAGCCCGATCAAACCGATAAGAATTGCCGAACCGATCAGCCATGTCACGCAACCAACGTCGTCTCGGAAATTGCCCATTCCGGCCGCGGTCGCGCGATTACGCCCGGGCGGTCGCTTGCGGGAGGGCCGGTTCGGCGGCGCTCCTGCGGCAGGAGGTGCGGCTCCCGCGGCCATCATTCGTGTTGCTGCGGCGCCATGAACGGGTTCTCCGCGGCTCAGTGATTCAAGCGCCGCCGCCATCTCTCCAGCGCTGCTGAAACGATCGTTAGGATCCTTTGCGAGCGCGACTTCGATCAACTGGTCAACGTCAGGCGGGAGCTGCGGGTTGATACTGGTTGGCGGCGGCGGGGCAGCGTTAACGTGCTGCATGGCGACGCCGACCGGCGAGTCAGCATCGAACGGGATCGTCTTGGTGAGCATCTCGTACAGCACGACTCCGGTTGAGTACACGTCCGACGCCGGTGTCGCCTGTTCGCCTCGCGCCTGTTCTGGCGAGACATAATGAACCGTTCCCATTCCGGTTCCGGCTTCGGTCAGATTGCTATCGCTCAGACCCTTGGCGATCCCGAAGTCCACGACCTTCACGTTGCCGTTGGTATCGACCAGGATGTTCTGCGGCTTGATATCGCGGTGCACCAGGTCGTGGGCATGTGCGTAATCGAGGCCGTTCGCGACTTGCCGAATGATGAATGCGGCGCCGTCAACAGTGAACGGTCCCTGGCGTCGAATCAGGTCCTTGAGATTCGGCCCCTCGATATGCTCCATCACGATGTAGCGGACGTTTCCATCCTGACCGACATCGTAGACGTTGACAACGTTGGGGTGGGAAAGGCGGGCGGCTGACTGAGCTTCCCGATCGAAGCGAGCCAGGAAGTTCTCATCGGCCCCGTATTGATCACGCAGGAGCTTGACCGCGACATCGCGGTTGAGCACCAGATCATAACCACGGTAAACGATCGCCATTCCGCCCTCGCCGACGAGCTCGTCGAGGCGGTAGCGATCATTCAGCGTTCTCGTTTGCACGAACCGGAGCCTCCTGACGACATCGCTGAGTCCGGGAGTCGGAACCCACCAGGAAAATTTGGCGCACGCAAACAACAGCGTTCGCTCGCCGCGATGTCAATCGTACTATCCTCCGGGCGTCGATAATAGGTTCGTTTGGTCCAATTCTGACTGCCGGTGAAGACGTCTCGCGCTTAGCAATCCGGATCTGGCCGGGCCGGCATAACTTGACAGCTATCATCAGACGCCTAGAATTGACAGTTACCCCTGTCGTGGGGCCAAACGTTCGACTGAACGCCCGATAGCGCCTGGAAGTGGGAGCGTGGCCGAATCATGTCAGTGAAGGTAATAATTCCTGCGCAGTTGCGACAGTACACGCAGGATCAATCGTCCGTAGAGGTTACCGGTGGAACCGTGGCCGATGTGCTCAACGCCGTCGAGGCCGAATTCCCAGGAATCAAGGAGCGTATTTGCGAGCCGGATGGCCGGATCCGTCGCTTCGTCAACGTCTTTGTCAACGGGGAGGATGTCCGCGCGCTTGATGGGCCCGACACCGCAGTCAAAGACGGTGATGAGATCGGGATCATCCCGGCGGTTGCTGGCGGTCAGCGCTAGCACCTTGTGAGACCGGCTGTGGAATGGTGACGGGCGGCCATCATGGCCGCCCGATCTTCCTCGATACGCTTCAGGCCAGCCTAGTCGCCGGCGATTGGTAATTCGCAGGAAACCTGATAATCCATATCCCGAACCTGGCTGGCGTCGAGCTTCGCCTCGGCGCCGCACGCGGGACATTCGGGATCTCGACCGACCTTCAGCGTCCGGAACGTTGATTCAAGTGCGTCGAAGGTTAAGAGTCTGCCGACCAGCGGATCGCCCTGACCGAGAATCAGCTTGATAACTTCGGTTGCCTGAAGAACGCCGATAACGCCCGGGAGCACGCCCAGGACACCAGCAGCGTCTCAGGTAGGCGCCAGATCGGCTGGAGGAGGCTCCGGGAACATGCAGCGATAACACGGTCCCTCGTGAGGCTTATAGACCGTTACCTGCCCTTCAAACCGGAAGATGCTTCCATCGACGATTGGTTTGCCGAGAATGACGCAGGCGTCGTTTAACAGATAACGAGTGGCGAAATTGTCCGCGCCGTTGACGACGACGTCGTAATCGGCGACGAGATCAAGCACGTTACTCGCGTTCAGGCGCTCATGAATTCCGACAACTTCGACGTCGGGATTCAGGTCGTTGACGAACGTTCGCGCAGATTCTGTCTTCGGCTCGCCAACGCGTGATGTTGAATGAACGATCTGTCGCTGCAGGTTACTGAGATCGACTTCGTCTGAATCGACAATGCCGAGTTTCCCAACTCCGGCAGCTGCCAGATAAAGCGCTGCGGGCGAACCGAGTCCGCCGGCGCCAATCATCAACACCTTTGCGTCGAGCAACTTGCCCTGTCCGTGTTCACCCACCTCAGGGATCAGGAAGTGCCGACTATAGCGCTGCCGCTGATCCGGAGTCCACTGACGCGGGATATCAAATGGGTATCCCGCATCTTTCCAGGCTCCGAAACCGCCGGAGATCGAAATTGCGTTTTCGTACCCGAGCTGCTGCAGCGCCTGGGCGGCGAAGATTGATCGAACACCTCCGGCGCAATAGAGATACACCGGCTGATCTTTCTCGGGAACCTGCTCTTCAATGCGCATCTCGAGAAATCCCCGCGGGATGAATCGCGCACCAGGAACGTGGCCCTGTTCCCACTCGTCGCGTTCGCGCACATCGATCACGAATGGCTTCGAATCACCGTTATCGATGGCTGACTTGAGCGCCTGGACATCGACTTCATCGACATTCTGGCGTACGGTTTCAAAGAGTTGATCGTATTTTCGTGGCATCGAGAAACTCCGGACACTTGGACGTTTACATCACGCAGAATACTACAACACTTAAAGAGGGCGCTCAATTCCGCTAATGGCAATAGCCGACCAGCTCGGGGCGCCTGGCCTGAATAGACTGGAATCAGGAGAGCAATGGACTCAGTTACGGAACGAGTAAACACGACGACCGATCACGGTTGTTTCGGATGTGGATTGCTGAACGATATCGGGCTCAAGCTTGCGTTCTACCGCACAGACACGGGCGTAGCCGGAACGTTTACGCCCCGGCCCGAGCATGAGGGGTATACCCGAATGACCCACGGGGGGATTGTCTCAACCATGCTGGATGAGGCGATGAGCTGGGCGGTAATCGATTCCGGACGGCTTGCGGTGACCGCAAGGATGTCGGTCGATTTCCGTCGTCCGGTTCCATCAGGCGAGGAACTGACGATCAGGGCGTCGGTAACCCGTGATCGAGGCCGCGCGGTTGAGACGGCTGGCGAGATCGTTGGACCAGACGGCTCAGTGCTGGCGTCGTCAACCGGATTGTTTATCCGGGTGTCCGAAGAACAGCAGCGGGAATGGGAACGTACCTATCTGATGGGTCAGGACGAGTGACCTATGCGTTGGGCGGGCCTGCCGGCCTGCGGACCCATTTTCGCCCCTGGTTGGAGAACGCCCACTCCTCACCGTCGACTTTGTCTCGCCAGAGGTCGAAGTATCCGGTTACGTCGGCGTCCAGGGTATCGGCGCCGCTGAGA
>SKTL01000297.1 GCA_007122555.1 Thermomicrobiaceae bacterium
CCAGTCGTGGGCGCCCCGCCTCGGTTCCGCGTCGATCAGCTCGAAGCCCGCGTCCGCAAGCCGGCGCAACGATTCACTGATATCCTGGACACGATAGGCGACATGGTGGACCGATTCGCCCCGTGACTCAAGATAACGGATGAGCCCGCCATCCTCAACAACCGGCGAAACGAGCTCGACGTAACCGGCTCCCGCCCGGAATGTCGCCAGCTCCACCTGCTGGTCGTCCAATCGGAGTCGCTCCGGCGCACCGAACCCAAGCGCGCAATACCGGGCGATCGCCGCATCAAGATCACGCACGATAATACCGACATGATGCAACTCAAGGCGAGTATCTGCTAATTCATCCATAGGCTCGCACTCCACCACTCTTGCTATTGCGATGCTGACCGACCCGGCCAGGCCGTTTCTGATCTCAGTTGCCCGGAGACCGACAGCGGAGATCGTCGAGCGCTCCGACGAAAGGGCGCAGGCCGCTTTACTGTCAAGCACGGTCAGCATTTCTGGAAACTGGTCTAGTCGATTCGGTGTCTGGGCTGTCGAAATCCCCAATGCTGGAGTATATCGCGGGACTCGTCGGTCCCGGCCGTCACCGTGAGCAGCCTGATTCCCCGTTCCCGCAGCATGACGTCGAAGGCGCTGATCTCTTCGAGGTCCGGCGGCCTCGTTCCGTAATCGATTATCAGTTCGCCCCGCTGAAAAAAAGCTCCTGCGTTCTTGATGTCATCCTGGAGATCTTGAACGAGGTCGAGCGCGTCTGGTCCATCCGGAAGCTCGATGACGAGACCGTCACGGGTTCCCCGGATTCGGGCGCCTGCTTTGCTGAATCGCTCGCGTTCATTCGCCATACAGACAGCGTCTCGCGGTTCCACCCTGCGGGATATCAGGCGACGGGATCCTCGTTCTGATCATCCTCTTCGGAGTTGGACTCCTCGTCCTGCTGGTCAGCGTTTGGATCATCGTTCACGTCCGGCTCCAGCGGCTCTCGACCGAAGTAGGCCGCCAGCACCGCATCGGCGACCGGAACGGCATACGTCGACCCTTCGCCTCCACCCGGGATCAGAACGGTCACGGCGATCTCTGGATCATCAAACGGAGCAAACGCGCAGAACGACGCGTGGTGCGTCGCGTAGCTGCCGTCAATCGCCTCGCCGAAGTCGGCTGTACCGGTCTTCCCGGCGATCGGGATGTCGTCACCAGTGCGGGGGAAACGATCCCAGGCGGTTCCCTCGGTGACCGTGCGCAACATACCCCGCCGGACAATCTCGACGTTTTCCGGACTGATCGACAACTCGCGAACGACCTCAGGATCCTGTTCCTCAAAACCCTCGCCGTTGCCGGTTCCAAATCCCCGGACAAGTGTCGGTCGAAACAGCGTCCCGCCATTGGCGATCGCGCAGACCGCGCTCGTCAGCTGTAGCGGACTGCATTCCAGGTGCCCCTGCCCGATCGACACGTTGATCGTGTCGCCAACGGACCAGTACTCGCGCAACGGAGACTGGAACAGCCATTCCGGATTCGGGACAACTCCGGGCGTCTCGTTCGCCAGCTCAATACCGGTTCGCTCGCCGAAGCCGAAGTCTCTGATGAGATACTCTTCGATCAGATCAATCCCGAGTCCTTCAAAATAGTGCGGGCTCGGATCCCCGGGGATCAGGTAGTGCAGGGCCTCGTCGGCCCCGGCCGGCACCTGGTGCGGCGCGCCAACGTTGTAAAAGAAGATATTGCACGATTCGGCGATCGCTTCCTCAACGTTGAGCGATCCGTGGCCTTCTCGGAACCAGCAGACGTAGGTGTTGTGCTCGCTCTCATAGCCGACGGTCGGAACATCAATCGTCCCGGCGCAGCGATAGCGCGTCTCCGTATTGATGACACCCTCTTCAAGGCCGATACAACTCATCATCGGCTTGATCGTAGATCCGGGAGGATACGCCCCGCTAATTGCCTTGTTGGTCAGCGGATTAAATGGGTTATCGACAAGCTCTTCGTAATCAACCTGTGAAATTCCGTCAACAAATTTCTGATTGTCGTAATTCGGAAGGCTGACCATTGCGAGGATCTCCCCATTGCGGGGATCCATGGCGACAACGATCCCGGAGCCGACTTCGGCGTCTTCGTCGTCTTCCAGTATCGCCTCGTGCGCCGCCTGAATGCCTTCCTCGAGCGCTCTGGTTACCGCGCGCTGAAAGCGGCTGTCGATCGTCAGATGAACGTTTCGTCCCGGCTGCGGCTCAATGCGCCGATCTTCCAGTTCATACAAGGTGATTCCGCGAGCATCGGTATGCACGAAACGGATCCCCCTGCGTCCCCGCAACTCCGATTCGAGCGCCTGCTCAATGCCGCCGCGACCAACCAGATCGTTCGACAAGTACGGGCTCTGCCCGGTCAGGTCCTGAGACGCGTCCAGTTCGTCCGAAGTAATTGGGCCAACGTAGCCAACCAGATGGGAAAACTCTTCTCCTCCCCGATAACGGCGCGCCAGGGTTTCGCCATCAACGATGATTCCGGGAAGGTAGATGCGGTTAGATTTCAGCGCAAGGGCCGTCTCGCGGTCCAGATCCTGACGAAGCACCGTCGGCGTCGCCGCCACTGGGTCCGACGCCACAACGTAGTCAAACTGGTTAATCACCGCCACACCGGGAATGCTTCGCACTAACTCGTAGAGTCGAGCAGCGTCATCCGGATCGAGATCAGTCAACACCGGAATGACGTTATCGACTTCCCGAGAGCTGTCGATCCGCTCCTGAATGTCCTGAAGCGCGATGCCGGTCTCTTCGGAAATCCGGACCGCCAGATCACTGTTGACCTCGTTTGGGACGGAGTGTCGCCGGATCGCCAGCATGTCCTTCAAGCCGAGCGTACTAATGACTTGCTCTCGGACGTAGGCGCGCTCGTCATCATCAGACGGCAGTTGAGCCGGGACAAGCTTGACTTGCCAGGTGACACGGTTTTCGGCGAGGATTTCATCATTACGATCGAAGATAAGACCGCGCGGGGCCGGGATTGGCTCGTCACCCAGGATGTTCCCCTGGGCTCGCGTCTGATGCTCGGCGGAGTCAACCATCTGCATCTGCCAGAGCTTGCCGGCCAGTGCGCCAAAGCCAGTGATCACAAGCCCTTTAAGCACGAACATCCGACGGGTAAGCATCACCTCATCCGGCGACCGCTCTTCATTCCGGTATTTTCGCCGGTCCGCAAACCGGACCAGCTCCATGCGCTTACGCTTGCGCCACACGATGAACCCCAACGCGATCCAGCAAGATGACCAGTCCATACAGCGGCGGGACAATCAGGCTGTTCAGAAACGCAGTCACCAACCCCAGCCTGATACCGACCGCAAACGAGTAGCCGGTTCCCGTGAGTGTATCGATAAGTGAAGCCATTGAAAAATGCGCCAGTGTCGCCAGCAGCACCATCAGCATGGTCAGCAGCAATCCACTTTGCAGCATCGGCCGTTGCGCCAGCGCCCCGATGAGCGCGACAGGAAGCAACGCCAGCGCGTTCGAACCGAGCGGATCGAGCGCCAGCAGATCCAGCATCAGGCCGGCCCCGAAGGCCCAGGCGATTCCTTCATGGACCCCGTAGCGCGTGCTGATCACTAGCACCAGGACGAGCACAACGTTCGGCGCAATACCGAACCAGCTCGTAAACATGAAGACTGTCGATTGCGCAATCGCTACAGTAACGAGGAGTGCAGCGAAGAGGATGCGTATCATGACTGCTGGATTGCCCTGGTGAGAACGAACGCCACTCCACACTCCGAAAAGCGTATCACAGCCTCCTCCAGTTACCCGGATATCTCCGTGTCCGACGGGGCTTCAGGTCAGTCCGGATGCGCCGCCCTGGTCAGGTTTGTTGCGAAGGCCTCTCCATTCGGCCCGTCCGACGCCTGCGCTTCCCTGATCGCCTTCTCTACGTCATATTCCAGGCGCCGGAAATCGACGTTAAATCCCCCGGCGCCGGCGTCGATGACCGTATACATGGCTCGCCGGTCTCCATCAAAGGGCAGCCCCACGCTTCCGACCGCGACAACCAATCCGTTGTCAACGTTGCGCTGATGCTGGAGATGGATGTGCCCGTAGGCCAAAGCGCTCGTGTTCGCTTCCAGCAACATTCTTCGGAAATCAACATCCGTGCCGTCTGGCGGTATGGTGTCGTAAATGCTCCAGGGTGTGGCGTGAACGAGCTCCAGTGATCGATCCTGGTGAGTATCAAGCACCGTCTGCACCGGCAAGGACTCCAGGTAGCTGAGATGCTCCTCCCTCAACTGGTTGACGACCCAGCCACTTTGGGGATTTCCACCGCCAGCGACAGCATCCAGGATCATCTGATCGGTATTTCCGCGAACTGCCGGGTAACCACGTTCC
>SKTL01000519.1 GCA_007122555.1 Thermomicrobiaceae bacterium
GACAATCTCTAGTGCTGGCAGAAAATATGCTGGCTTCCGAGTTAGCGCGTGTGTCATGTCATTCGAAAACTGAAGGGAAGTAACGACAATGCCAATGGCGGAACGCAAAGCGAGCGTCGTCTGGAATGGCGGTTTGAGCGACGGGAGCGGAATGTTGGACCTGGTGAGCAGCGACGCTGCAAAGCAGCTACCCGTCACCTGGGCAGCCCGGACTGAGCAGCCGGACGGGAAGACGAGTCCGGAAGAGATGATCGCCGCAGCCCAGGCGTCCTGTTACGCGATGGCGTTTTCCAACGTGCTCAGCCAGGCCGGACACCGTCCGGAGCAGCTCAGCGTCGATGCCGTCTGTACGCTGGATATGGTTGACGGAGGCCCGAAGGTTACCCGCGTGGATATCTCAGTGACCGGGAAGGTTCCCGGGCTGGACCAGTCCGGATTTCAGGACCTCGCAAACCAGGCCGAAAAGGGCTGCCCGATCTCCAACGTCCTTCGCGGGAACGCGGAGATCACCGTGAACGCGACGCTTTCCAGCTAGCCTTCACAGAAACCCCGGAAACCTCATTGCCTGATGGACAGAACATGTCCATCAGGCTTTCCTCCTTTTGAAGCCGAAGGTACCATCAATCCTGCGGATTGCGTGACCTTCCGTACTGGGAGTATTGAGTACGGTATTCAGTACCGTGACGCTATGGATCTGCCCACCATTGTTGCATCATACTGACAAGAGACGAAGAAACATACCCGAACCGCTCAGCAGAGGGGGAGATAATGAACATTGACGGCATGATCACGCTGGAGAGCATGGTCGTCTATGCGTTCGTCATTGCAGCAACCGGCACATCGATCGCCCATCTGTTCCGGAATGCTGATTCACCCTATCTCATTACGATTACGGGAAGCAGGCTGGAGCTGATTTTCGCCGGGGCGCTTGTCTGGTCCGCGGCGATCGGAATCGGTGTGGCGACACTGCTGATCGTTGCCGCTCTGACCTCCCCCATGATCGCACTGGCGGTCTTCTTCGGCGTGGAAGCGGTTGCGCTTGACATTTGCGCGAATCGAACCCGGTATGTACGAATTTCGACGCCCCCTGTCGCCCACGCACGGGTGCGCGTGACACTCCCCTTCAGTTCCTGACTCGAGATTCACGAGAGCTTCGTCAAACGCCTGGCATTCCTGGCCGGGCGTTTCGTTACCGCTCAATCGACGGAGCCGGAGCTGCTCGACGCCTCTAGAAACTCATCTTCCAGTACGCTCATGAGAATCTGGTCGCGCCAGCGGCCGTCGTACCACATGTCCTCTCGGAGCAGTCCGTCTTCACGAAATCCGCACGCCCGGTATGCCTTTCGGGCGACGACGTTCTCCGCAAAGACGCTGAGGCTCACCTTGTGAAGTCCCGCACCGGACGCATCCGCCGGAGTCAACAGGTAGACAAGCAGAGCCGCAAGCGCCTCCCGTGCATACCCTTCTCCCCAGCGGCTCCGCTCGCCGATCATCATCGCCAGTTCGGCATGCCGGTGCTCCCGGCTGACTCCGAAGACATTGATATAGCCAATCCGCTCAGCTGTCTCGTCAAGTATCAACCAGGTCCAGGAACCTGATCGCTCATTCTCTCGAAGCCAGTCGTGCAGGTCATCAAGGGTCGGGACCGCTCTAGTAATCCAGTAGCGGGTGACTTCCGGATCGCTCCTCCAGCGCTGAATCGCCGCAAGATCATCGCTTACGATTGGTCGTAGCAAAATTCTCGAACCGGACAGTTCGACTGCTCCTGACACCTGCGCCAATCCTTCCGCGAAGCTGTTTCCCGAGTCATCGGGCGTTGTCTCGAACCTGTCCATGGGCTAGAGTGCGCATCAGGCGCGTAGAACTATATTCTCACGAAACTATCAGGGCAGCCGCGAAAGGACCGTGTAAATGACCACGCCAAGAGGATTCGGCATCGCAGTGACCGTTGATGACGGCGCGGTGGTCGCCACCGCCAAACGCGCAGAATCTCTGGGATATGCCTCATTCTGGACGAACAACTCGCCCGGGTCCGATGGACTGCATGTGCTGCGAACCGCGGGTAATGCGACATCAACAATCAACCTCGGCGTCGGGGTGATTCCGGTGCACCGGCATCCGGCGGAAGAGATTCGTCAACGGAGCGGGAAAGGAACGCCGCAGGAGCTACCAATGGGCCGGTTGCTTCTCGGAATCGGAGCATCAGGGAAGGGTGCGCTGCAAACCGCGAGAGAGAACATCGAACAGCTGCGAAACGAGCTCGGCTGCAAGATCTATCTCGCGGCACTGGGGCCGAAGATGTGCCGGCTGGCTGGAGAAGCCGCTGACGGCGTGCTCTTCAACTGGCTGACCCCGGAGTACGCGCAAAAATCCGCTGACCTCGTTCGTGAGGGCGCCGCCTCGGCAGGGCGTGAGACCCCGCGACTGATGACCTACGTTCGCGTTTCGCTGCGCGACGAGGGACTGGAGCGTCTCAAGTCAGAGGCTGCCCGCTACGAGAGTATCCCGGCGTATGCCGCGCACTTCGAGCGCATGGGCGTCGGCGGAGTCGACGCCAGCATCGCTGCGCAAGACGCAGCCCAGATCCAGGAACGCCTCAAAGCCTGGGACGGCGTTCTGGACGAGATTGTGGTGCGATCAATCACGCCGAACGACACGCAGGATGAGTTGCTGGAGCTCGTCGACGCTGGAGCTCCACAGAAGTAGCGCGGCCCGCCAGCTCCTCGATCCGCCCGCTACTCCGGGCCGCCAATCGTGAACAGGTAGGCGGCGATATGCCGGGCCTCATCCTCGGAAATTCCGAGGGTCGGCATCGCGCTGCCAGGTTGAATACTCTGAGGATCCTGCAGGAATGCGATGACATTCTCCGGGCGGTTTGGCGCCGCGCCAGCGACGAAGGCGCGATTCTGCCAGAGCTGGAGACCCGGCGCGTCATGACCGCTGGAACCGTCAATGCCCGGGATGTAGTGGCAACTTCCGCACTCGTAGGCGAGGATGAGTTCGGCGCCGCGATCCGGGTCGCCGCCGTCGACCTGAACCCGCTCCGGCTCATCTCCCTGGCACGCGGTCAGAATGATCGCAAGGAAAACGACGACAGCGAAAATGGCGCGTCCGCCAACGTGCTGGACTGATAACGGGTTTCTGCGGGGAATGGTTCTTCTCCGGCTCAATATTGTCCCTGATCGCCTGAAACGCCGGGCGAAGCCACGGCAACGATTACTCCGCCTTCAGGATAGCCTGTCAGAGCCTCGCGAACCCAGCAGCTACTGTCGGGACTTTCCCGTGTTGGAACCGGCCGGGGCATGTTTTCCGTCGAAGCCGATATCTTCAGGACTCCGGGGACGGACATTCAGTGTCCGCTCGTGTCGGTACGTCACCATTCCTGGTCCGGCTCCGCGGATCTTCCGGACGAATCGACATTCCGTCGCGTCAACCTCGACGGTCGTAGATGTCCGGCCGGAGCTGTACCAGGCGGCGAGCGACGCTGCATGCTCGAGAATCTCGTCATCCGGCTGCCCCGCCCAGTGAATCACCACATGCGAGCCGGGCAATCCCCGGGCGTGAAGCCAGGTATCGTTCGGTCCGGCCATGTCGAACACGACCCGCTCGTTCTGCGGGCCGCTTCGGCCCACGTAGATAATGTCCGATCGATCGGTGCGGTAGCTATCCGGATTCTTCGGCTTCGGCTGGCGCGCGCCTTTCTTCTTACCCTCGGACGCGTCTGCAGCGCGTTCCGCCTCGTGCAACTCGAATTCCCGGCGAAGCTGTTCGATCTGCTCAATTCCGTCCGCCTGCTCGGCCTGCGTCCGCAGCTGGCGCATGTAGTCCAACTCCGCCTGCGCGCGTTTTAGCAGTTTCGGAAGGTTTTCGGTTGCCTGTTTCAACCGATGATATCGTTCGAAATACCGCTGCGCATTGTCACTGGCGGAAAGGTCCGGATGGAGTTTGACGATTGTTCCGTCGGCGTCGAGTTCGGCGTCTCCCGGGTTGATCTTCCAGAGATAGGCGTAGATCAGCTCGCCCTTCTGACGGAGCTCATCACCCTGCTCGGCGCGATCCAGCTGTTCGGTCAGAGAGCGCACTCGTGCGTCGGCGCGCTCGACGGCATTCTGGATATCCGCCACAAGCGTCTCGCGGCGCTGTGCGTGACGCACAGGGCGTTGCACGCCTCCTGCTTCAAGCGCCCGCTCGATCGCCTCGGAGATCGTCGGATAAGCTTCACGCTCATATTCCGCCATATGAAACAGCTGGATCGGGGCAAACGCCCGGACAGAGCCGTCGTCGACATAGACCGACGGTTCCCAGACTCCCTGCTCCATCGATTGAATAACCGCACGCACGCCGTCAGCCAGCTTACGGGGAGCCTGATCGTCATCGGCAATATCCCGGATCTTGAGATCAGCCGTTTCGAACGCCCTGAATACCGCTTCATGGGCCATTTGCGGGCTGAATCCGTTGACCGACCGGACGAGATGCTGCGTCAACTGGGTCTTGTTTTCGCCATCTGCGATCAACGTCGCTGCGATTTCCGCATCCAGGTTCCGGGGATCGTGTTTTGTCTGGGGCGGCGGCATCTGGTACTCCCGATGCGGCAGAATTGGACGCACCCGACTCATTTCCTGAGTCACGCGTTTCGCGGAATCCATAACCCGGTTCTCATCGTCGATCAGGATCACATTGCTGTGCCGGCCCATGAGCTCAATGACCAGATGGGTGTACACAAGCTCCGCCGCCTCGTTATCCAGATCCTCATCATCGTCTGCACGGTTGTCCGGGAAAAATCGCTTCGCTATACTGAGCCGCACGATACGCTCGAGGGGCGGCTGCTCTACGCCGACTACGAACCCGCCACGGGCGTATTTGCGAAGCAGCAAGAGGAGTGGGGAAACCTGATCGGGGTCTGCAGTCAATCGCGTATCCGAAAGATAGAGCCCCGGTGTCTGACTCGACGCGCGGGCGACCAGCATGCGCCGTTTGCCATGGTTGAAGATCTCCAGCCCGTAGCTGAGGTCATCCAGCTGGATGACCTTCTGTATTCGGCCATTGACCACCCGATCGGACAGCTCATCGGTCACCGCGGCTATCGTCAGCACATCGAACACAGGCGATCGCTACCTTTCGTTAATCTGATTGCCTCTTCAATCACTTCACCACCTCCAAGTCTACCGACCGGAAATGATACCCGTCCGGAGTGGCCGATTCGCGCAGCGAGGCGAATCTGTGCCATGATGCGCGGGGGAGTAGACGACCGATACGCCGGACAGATGTCCGGATGGAATTGAGGCGGAGCTGGTGAGAGACGATCTTCGACTGAATCAACAGGCCGATGAGCTCATCGATGATCTGCGCTCACTCAACCGCCCGAGGTTGATTGTCATCTCCGGCCCATCCGGTGTTGGCAAGGATACCGTGATTGAGGAAATGCGCCTGCGGCACCCGGACTACTCGTTCGCCGTCACGGCGACGACCCGGCCGCGCAGACCTGGCGAAATCGATGGTGTCCACTACATCTTCATGACCCGTCAGGAATTCGAAGATTCGCTGCAGAGCGACTACTTTCTCGAATCAGCAGAGGTCTACGGCAATCTCTACGGGGTTCCCCGGAAACGGGTTGAAGACGAAATCGCCGATGGTCGCAACGTCGTTATCAAAGTCGATGTCCAGGGAGCAGCCACAATCCGAAATATCATGCCGGATGCGATCTTCATTTTCCTCTTGCCGCCGACGATGGGCGAGCTCACCGCCCGCCTGCGCGGTCGAAAAACCGATGATCCTGATGCGCTCATGGAGCGAGCCACCACCGCATCGTGGGAGCTCGGACGCGTGCGAGACTTCGATTATGTCGTGTTCAACGAGACGGATAAGGTTCACGAGACATTGCGCGTGATCGACGCGATTATCGTCGCCGAGGGATCCCGCATCGACCAGACGGTGTCCGGATCCTCAGACACCCGGGAACGCGCCCGGGAAGATGACCGCTAGACCGCCCACATTCCAGAACTACGCTCCGCTGGCGCGCTGATTGACCTGACCGATCGTTCCCGGCGCAACCGTTCCGGCTGTTTCGCCTTCGATCTCGACGTCAGCATCCTCGAACGGCTCGTAGCGAAGTGTTTCAGGATCTTCAATGCGGTCTATAAAGAGAATCCCGTCGAGATGATCGATCTCGTGCTGCAACGCACGCGCCAGAAATCCTGAAGCCTTGACGCGAACTTCCTTGTCATCCATGTCCCGCGCCCGGACGGTCACGTGCATCGCCCGCTGAACGTCGCCGATCCAGCCAGGGATACTGAGGCAACCTTCGATACCGGTTTGCTGCCCTGAAGACCGGATCACTTCCGGGTTGGCCAGCATGAGCTCAACCGGGCCGGCCGGCTCTTCACCTTCTTCAACCTCGTCAGGTTCCTCAGCAGGCAATTTGACGACAATCACGCGCCGCAGCACCCCGACCTGCGGAGCAGCCAGCGCAATCGCGTACGGCGTTTCTTCCACTGTCGCCATCATGTCGCGCGCCAGTTTGCGAATGCTGTCGTCAACCTTGCGGACCTTTGAGGCCTTGTGACGAAGTCGCGGGTCTCCTTCGGTGATGATTTCAAGAATTGCCATAGTGCTGCTCAGTTTCCTTGCCGTCGCGTCCGTAGCGCCTGCCCTGCGTTTCGTCCACATCATAGTATACCGATGTCGTCTCGGCCCCCGCCGTCCGTCGTCGTTGTCGACTAGATCATGCTGAGCGGATCAACATCAATTAGCCAGCCGGGCGCTATTCCAGCATTCGCCGCAAGTGGTTGCGCATCCGGCCCGCGCAGAACGAGCTGCCACTGATAGTAGCCCCGGATCCGCGCCACGAACGCCGGCGTCGGGCCCAGAATCTCGACACGTTGATAGTCGGATCGCTCGGTCTCGCGCATGAGCTCATCGGACAGCTCGTGCGCCGCGGATTCAGCCGCCACCGGATCCTGGTTTCGATAAAGCAGCCTCACCAGGCGGGAGAACGGCGGGTAGTCGTGCGTCTTCCGAAATGCCAGCTCCTCGTCAGCAAACGTGGGGTAGTCATGCCCTGCCGCCGCCTGAATCGCATAGTGATACGGACTGTAGGACTGAAAGATGACCTGTGAACCGGCGGTTCGTCGTCCAGCCCGTCCGGCCACCTGCATGAGCAACTGGAATGTCCGCTCACCTGCGCGGAAGTCCGGCAGGTGGAGTTGACCGTCCGCATTGATAACGCCGATCGTCATCACATCAGGGAAATCAAATCCCTTGGCGATCAGCTGCGTCCCGACTACGATATCAACCTCACGGTCCATAACCTGGTTCATCAACGACTCGTGCGTGACGCTCCCGCGAATAACATCGCGATCCCATCGCAGCACTCTGGCGCCCGGAAACTGCTTCTTCGCTTCGCGCTCCACGCGCTGGGTTCCGCTGCCATAGTAGCTGATCGTCATGAGCTCACAGGCCGGGCACCGGGTCGGGGTTTGCTCCTGATAGCCGCAGCGGTGACAGAGCGCACGCCGGCGATCCGGATGGTAGACAAGCGGAATATCGCACAGAGGACACTCAACCACATGGCCGCAAGAGCGGCACTGAATGAACGTCGCAGCGCCTCGCCGATTCAAAAAGAGAATCGTCTGCTCGTTCTGCTGAAGCGTCTGTTCAATCCGCTCCTTCAAACGGCGGCTGAAGAGACCGGTATTCTCGTGCCGGAGTTCTTCTCGCATATCCACAACGTCGACGGACGGCAGTTCCAGTCCCGGCGGACCGCTGCCGTTCGTCGATACGCCGGCCTGTTGTCCGATTCGTTCCGGCAGTTCCAGTCGCTCGATCTCGCCGTCAAGCGCGCGCTGATACGTGGAGACATCTGGGGTGGCGCTTCCCAGCAGCAGCGTTGCGTTGTGCTGTCGGGCGATCAGGCGCGCGACATCCCGCGCATGGTAGCGAGGGATCTGGCCCTGTTTGAACGCTGGATCGTGCTCCTCGTCCATGACGATCAGCCCGATGTCAGGCATCGGGGAGAAGAGCGCCGACCGGGGACCGACAACAATCGGGATGCGCCGGTTCCGGACGCCGTCCCAGATGTGATATCGCTCGGACTCCGGCAGGTTACTGTGGATGATGGCCGCCTGTCCGGGGAATCGCGCGGCGATGCGCTGACTGATCTGCGACGCCAGCGCGATCTCCGGCACCAGGATGATGACTCCCTGACTCCGGCTCAGGCACCATGCCGCCGCGCGCAGGTAAAGCTCCGTCTTTCCACTCCCGGTCACCCCGTGAAGCAGGTATTCCTGAAACTGACCGCTCCGCAGCGTTGCGTGAATCCGTCGCCAGATCGAGCCCTGCGCATCAGTGAGGCGCAAGAGGCGTGATTCCGGGATGTCATGGTCGATCGAAGGCTGCGGGATGGCGACCTGCTCGATCTCGATCAGCTCACGACGCTTCAACTCGCTCAAAGCCCGGCTATTCACGCCGACGTGCCGGATCAGTTCGTCCCAGGCGACCGGCTGACCCCGCGAAATCCGGAGCCTCCGTTCAAGCACCTGCAACGCTCGCCGCTGCGCCGGAGCGCGCCCCAGATCGGGGGCTGGTTCGTCAGTTCGGCTGACCAGTCTCGTCTTGCGTGTTTGTGGTTTACCGGCGCGCACGCGCACCAGTCGCTGAATCACGCCCTGTTTCTCAAGCGCCGGGACAATGCTGGTTAACCGTCGGCCCATCGCGCGCCGGGCGACATCGAGGCTGATCTCGCCTCGCCGCTGCAGCAGCAGGACAAGCTCGCGCTGTGCGGAGGTCAGGCGGTCAACAGATACCGGTTGCGGTTCCCGTAACGCCAGGTGCTCAACCGCCCGGCTGGTTGCCGCGGGCGGAAACATCGGCAACGCCGCATCATACAGCCGGCAAATCGTCTGATCGCTCAGCCACTCAATGAGATCCCATTGTCCATCGGAAAACTGGAAACCAGGCTCGACAATCGCCTGAACGTCGCGCACCTCAAACTCCGGAGTGTTCCGGTGCGCTCGAACAACCACGCCGACTTTGTGCCCCTGCCTGAGCGGCATCCAGACAAGGCCCCGCTCCAGAACGTCCTCCTGGAGATGTTCCGGAACTGAATACGTCAGGAGACGGTGTCGATCCCGCGCCTGAAGCTCTGTCGCGACATCAACGTACCATCGACGTGTCATAGAGTCGGTGTCCGGCTGACTTGAGTCAATCACAGCGAGAAGTCTAGCAGAGCCGGTCGGACCGGCCGTCCGGTATCTACGAGAGCAACTCGTTCAACTGCGCCAAGTACTTCTGATCGTTGTCGATGAGCTCACCGGCCAGATCCTCAAGACTGACCTCTCCGAGCGTGTCGCTCATCCCGGTGCGATCCCAGTCTTTCAACGCGAGGTTCACGAGCAACACCAGCGTATCGCCACGCTGATCGACAAACTCGGCCAGCACCGTTTTCATGTCCATGGAAGAGTAATCCTTCTCGCGGGCCGCATCGATCGGATCCCAGTCTTTCAAATACGGCACATGCTGCGTCAGCATCGCGTGCATGCGGTTCCGCTGGACCTGCTCGGTCGTCGCCATATGAGCGACGATCTCGATCGGACCCCAGTTCTCGGCAGTCTGCGGCTCAATATCATTCCGGTCCGCCAGGCGCTGTTTGAGAGTCTCCGGAGTCTGGCTCAGCTCGTCGATCAGCTCGTTGACGGCATCGATCAATGTGTACTCCGATTCTGGCGAAGCTCAGCTCCGCGTGGAAAGAGATTCATCCGGAACCAGCGTCCAGACAACGGCGAATGGATCACGAAATGCGAAACGATCGGGGCGGTCTTCGACAACGGTATAGGCTCTGATCAATATCTTCGCCCGCAGCTTGCGGAACGACTCCAGCGAGGCTGGAGCCTCGGCGTCACCGACCTTCGGCGACTTGAGCACCTGTCCTCGGCCCATTCCGTGCAGCACCAGGGTCCATCCCGGCCGCTGCAGCACAACGAGCTCCGGGTAATACCCGTGAATCAACACCGCCGGCCAGTCAACCGGCTCAGTCGAGACGCTCCAGGAGCCGTCGTCCTGACGCCACGCGCGGCAGACAATGTCCATTTCAAACAGTTCGTGGTAGAAACGCTCCGCCCGATCGATGCGAGCAACGTCAAGCCCGAACGACACTGTCCCGCCGATGTCGAGCGTCCGCTCAGCAGGCATAATCGGCGCACTGGACGGTATCGTGATTCCGAATTCCGCCAGCGGGTCGACCGGAGCCTGCGCCGGTTGCGTCACTGACGTCGCCATCTCCGCCGTTTTTTCCGATTCCGGCTCCTGCACATCCTGGCTCACGGGTCGCACCACACCAATCTCTGTCACAAGCTGACGTCTGGCTCACATACGAATTGACGGGACCGGTTGTCCCGCCAACGATTGTAGCATTGCGTTGTGTCGCATCTCAGCGTCTCCAGCCGGGATGCCTCAACACCTGGTTTCCAAGCAATCCGAGCTGAACCTCGTGCTCGGTTCCGGCAAACTCAGGTCGCCATTCGAATCGGGCGCGCTCGAAGTACTGCACGATATACGTCTCACCGTCAGCCGGATTCTCTTCTTCAAACTCCGGGCTAATCGGGTATCCAAATATCTCCAGACCGCCATTGTTCTCCCAGAATTCCCGAAACGCGCCAGCCAGAAACTGCCCGGTCTGGGAGAAATAGATCCATTCGTTCGTCGTATGCGGGCCGTCCGGCGCGGGTTGACGCTCGAACGAGCGCCCACGAGTTTCATAACGTCCGAGCAATCCAAGCTGCACTTCCCAGCGGGTGCCCGTGTTCTCAGGCCAGTATTCAAACCGCGCCCGCTCGAAGTACTGAACCTGCCTGCCGCGAATTTCAAACACGCGCGTCTTCGGATACCCGAACATAGCGAGCCCGCCGTGATCCTCCCAGTATCGCAGGAAGGGATCTCTCAACTCTTGTCCAGTCAGCTCAAAATAGCGGACGCGGTCTCCGACATCGTCCGGCCGGGACACGGGATGCGTTGGCAGCTTCTCCGGGCGGGCCAGTGCCTGGTACGTCGAAAACGCCAGTTTCCTCGGCCACGGAGTCGCTTCAGGGCCATACTGGAAATTACTGTCCCGCAGTCTCACTAGCCCCCATCGAGCATAGCTTACGGTTCCGAAATCTTCGTACTTGAACCAGAAAACTCGCTCTACGAACGGAGTTTCAACCGGAAGGCGGGTGTAGATGTCTTCCAGGAACGTCGCCTGCCGGATTTCGCTCTCAGTCGGATCCATGATTCCGAAGCTGGTCCATGACGGCGGCGACGCTTCCAGTCCGATCTCCGTAATCCAGACCGGGTTCGCATCCTCGAACTCGTTCTGAAGCTCGCGCATTCGGAACATGTGCTCCACCACACCATCGGCATTCAGAAAATAGGGGTGGATCGACACCGCATCCCAGGGATATGCGTCGTTGCTGTTGACATACGCCCGGACCTCGCGTGATCGGTACACCCGCTCCATCCAGTCGAAGTGACGGTCAACTCCGTTCCGGTGATCATGAAGCAGGGATCCTGCGACAACCAGGCTATTGGGGCTCCGCTCCTTGATCGCCTCATAGCTGTCGATAACCAGCCGGCCGTAGATCAGCGGCTCGACCTCTGCAACGCGGCCATCCGTTTCCCAGCTCAGGATCTGATTGTTGTTCGGTTCGTTCAGGATCTCAAAGGCGGCAATGTTGCCGCCGTAGCGATCGGCAACCTGTTCAACATGATCGATGAAGGTGCGCGTGTAGTGATTCCGTCCCTGAGCATCCGGGGAATCGTTGATGTACTGGAACTCGTAGGTCGGATCATCATCGCCAACCAGTCCCGATCCAAGCAGACCCAACGCCTGGATATCATAGGCGGGCAACAGTTCGTTGATAAACCAGTCGTGCTTGGACCAGTCGATCGGCCCGGGACCTTCCGGCTGATCGACCTCGGCCCGGAACTCGAACCGGATCCAGCGAACGCCCATCTCGGACATTTCGGCGACCATGTTTTCCAGGAACGTCCGGTTGACATCGTTCGGGTGGTCCTCGGGATTTGTTCCATACTCGTACCAGGGATCTCGCCCGACCATGCCAAAGAACTCAGCAGGGTCGCGATCATCATGCTGGGCGACGAGATCATTTGACGACATCGCCGCCACATCCTGCCGGGATGCCGCGCTCAATGAATCCGGGGGCTCCGCGCGGCTTTCGAGATCAATCTCAGGGGTTTGGTAAGGCGTTTCCGCAGGTTCGTGTTCGGTGGTTGAGTCGCCCCCGTTCTCAACCTGCGAGGCATAGGTCGGCGCTTCTGCCGACGATCCCATCGTCAAAGAAGTCACAAGCAACAGCACGAGCAGGACAAGCCCGACCTGTTTCAATCGAAATCCCCCACTGAACGCGGTGCTCAATCCCGTCCCATCTCCCGTAATCGTGGCGGCGCAACCTCCTGTGACTCAAAACGAACAGATGAAGTTACGGTTTTGCCAGATCAGCTTATGCCGGGTTACGCAACGGCTCCAGGACGAACCGCTCAATCGCCTCGGCGACGCCGTCCTCGTCATGGCCATTGACGACTACATCCGCGCGCGCCTTGACTTCGTCGTGTGCGTTCCCCATCGCGACACCGATCCCGGCAGCTTCCAGCAGCGGCAGGTCGTTGTAGCCATCGCCGATGGCGACCACATCCTGCATCGTGCAGCCAAGACTCTGCGCCAGAATCTGCACCCCCGCCGCCTTTGATGCGCCCGGCATATGCACGTTCAGCGCCCAGTTCGGCGGATCAGTCTGAGAACTGACCTCTCCCACGTCGTAGACCTGCACCTCAAGCTCCGCAAGCTCATACCAGAGCGATTGCAATGCGAGCTCCGGGCCGAATACGTCAATCGTGAGAATTCCGGGCGTCCGCACCAGCTGGTCGTATTGCAGCTCATCAACCTCGTCGCGGCGAGGATCCAGAAACCAGGTGAGATAGGATGGCTGCACGCCATTCCCGGACGGAACGAATATCCGCTCACCGTGTCCGGGCCCCTGCAACAACACCGGGGCAATCTCATACTTCCGGCAGAGCTCGGCGATCCGGGTCATGACCGGGACGCTGAACGCGAGTTCGTGGATAGCTTTCTCGCGCGCGGTATCCCAGACGAGCGCGCCATTGAACGTCACGATCGGCAGGTTGATCCCGATCTCCTCGACGACGCCGCGCGTTGATCCAACTCGTCGACCTGTCGCCAGCGCGACGGCGACATCAAGCTCCCGCACTCTGGAGATCGCGTCTTTGACGACCGGAGTCACGATGTCTTCAGAGTTGAGCAAGGTTCCGTCGATGTCCAGTACCAGGAGTCGGGGCATTGTTCCTCCAGCGCCAGAATGTTCGTCCCAAAGTTCCTGGATAATCATACGCCGAATTGTCCAGATCTGTACTACTATGCCATCGGGCTCGACGTACTGATCACTGAAACACCATCACGTCGCTCACCGTGAGGTTCCGAGCACGTATCGACGAATCAGAGGAGATCATCTATGGCCTCATCCGACCCCGCAAGGATCCAGGACCCGACCTCGCGCTTCGGTTTTCGCCCCGGGTCGGACCGCAAGCTGATTCGCTGGCCGGACCTCGTGCTCTATTTTCAGGACATCGCCAGGCAGAGCGATCGAGTAGAGATCGAGCATCTCGGCGCCGTGAGCGGCAACCAGCCATTCATCATGCTTACCATCTCATCTCCGGAAAACCTGGCTCGCCTCGACGAGCTCAAGTCGGTACAGAAACGTCTCGCCGATCCGCGCACGTTGCCCGATTCCGAGGTCGATAACCTGATCGAACAGGGACGAACCATCGTCTTGCTCACCTGCAGCATCCACGCGACCGAGGTCGGATCGTCCCAGATGTCGCCGGAGCTCGTCTACGAACTCGCGGTCGGCGACGATCCCGAGACGCAGCGAATACTTGAGAACACCGTCCTGCTACTCGTTCCCTGTCTCAACCCGTGGGGCATGGAACTCGTTCACGAATGGTATGAAAAAACGCTCGATACCCACGCGGAAGGGTCCGCCCCGCCGGAGCTCTATCACCCCTATACCGGGCACGACAACAACCGTGACTGGTTCATGCTCACGCAGATAGAGAACCAGATTGTTGTTGATCAGATCCACAACGTCTGGCATCCGCACATCGTGTTCGATCAGCATCAGATGATGAAGGACGGCCCGCGCTACGTTCTCCCGCCATTCATCGATCCCTACGATCCAAACGTCGATCCAATTCTGGAAGCGCAGGCTTCTCAGATCGGCAGTGCGATGGCCGCTGAGTTGACCGCCGCCGGGAAGAAGGGCGTCGCAACGCAGGTCATATTCGACGCGTACTCGCCATCTCGCGCCTATCAGCACTATCACGGTGGTGTGCGAATCCTCTCCGAGGCCGCCAGCTGTCGCATTGCGACGCCCGTTCAGATCGACGGAGACAACCTCATCGAATCGCGCGGGTTCAGTCCGCTGAAGCGCCGCGTGAACAACCCGCTCCCATGGACCGGTGGTAGCTGGCGCTTGCGCGACATTGTCGATTACAACAAGGCTTCGGCATTCGCCTGCCTGCGGAATGCGGCGGCGTACCGGCGCCAGTGGGTTCGCAACTTCTACCAGGTGCAGCGAAACTGTGTGGACGCCGAATCCCCGTATGCCTGGATCATCCCAGCCGACCAGGACGACCCGGGGACGCTTCGCGATCTCCTGAACGTCATGCACCGTGGACAGGTCGAGATCGAACGCGCCACGGCGCCGTTTCACTCCACTGGTGTCGAGTACCCATCTGGAACCTGGATCATCCGGGTAGGAC
>SKTL01000432.1 GCA_007122555.1 Thermomicrobiaceae bacterium
ATCGCTTGGTGTCGAGATTCATCTCGCTCATCGTCCGGCGAATGATGTCCATCTGATCGCCATCGTCGTAAATGGTGAAGCGGGGATCGATGTCGATCATGTGGGCGTCCCGCCGGAGAATCCGGACACAGGTGGCGTGGAAGGTTCCTACGGTTAGCTTGTGCGCATCTTCACCGACAAGATTGAACAAGCGATCACGCATCTCGCGGGCTGCTTTGTTGGTAAACGTGACAGCCAGGATGTTCCAGGGTGAGACGCCGGCGTTCTCGATAATCCAGGCCACTCGATGCGTCAGCACCCGTGTCTTGCCCGACCCCGGCCCAGCGACGACCAGGACTGGCCCATCGACCGTCGTCACGGCGTCGATCTGCTCCTGATTAAGCCCATCAAGAATGTCGGTCCTGGTTTTTTCGGGGTGAGATCGCACGCGCTGGTCCCTTCCTGCTCGCTCTGACTTGCAGGTCGATTCTACCAGTCTGCACCTTCATGCCGGACGTGTAATCGCCCGGGGATTTGTCCTGCCGATGATTGTTGACGTCGGGGGGCCGGATTGCTAGACTTCCGGTTGCGAGCGCATCAGGGCGGTGTAGCTCAGAGGCAGAGCAGGGGACTCATAAGCCCTTGGCCGCAGGTTCGAGTCCTGCCACCGCCACCAGCAAGCTCAACAACATCAATCAGGAAGATCGAGAGACGGCGCAGGGTGATATACCGGCGCCGTTTTCCTGTTGCGGTACTTCCCTGGTTACCGCGATCTGCCGATTCGATTGCGTGTGACGTTCGATCCCTTTCCTCGAAATCACCTTGCAAACCGGTTCAGTGATTGACGATCGCGACGGGACGGACCGGGGAACCGGTCGCTCCGACGAACTTCAGCGGCAGGCAGGCAAGCTCGAATCGGGAGTGTCCGGCAGCGGCGATTGCTTCGAGGTCCATATTCTCGATGATGTACACACCGCGACGCGCCAGCAGAATCAGGTGCCCCGGAAGCTGGCACCCATACTCCTCGTCGAACCGCCCAATGACATCCCACGCCATCGTGTCGGCTCCGACGGCGATCACCCCCTGGTCAGCGAGCCACTCCGACGCCTGCGCCGCGACCCCCGGTCCAGCCAGATATGCTTCCTCGTCGTCCCAGCGTTGCGCGTTGCCCGTGCGGACAAGGACTGTATCGCCCGACGTGATCTCGACGCCTTGTCGATCGCAACAACGTTTGAGCTCATCCAGCGAGATCAGGTACTCCTGCTCGAGGCAATCGACGCCGAGCAGGGCCGGAACATCGAGCAGTACTGCCGGACCGACGATCGGCGGAACCTCTTCAATGGCATGCCGGGTGAATCCGCCGTTCTTCTCAACGTCGGCGACCTTGATCCCACCGCAGAGCGTCAGGTGTTCAGCCTGATGGCAGAGAGCGTCGATATGCGTGCCGGCGTGCTCCATACAGACAATCATCCCGGACGCGCTGGAGCGCGGCCCATTGCGTCCCGCCTCATACGTGTCACCGTGCCGGCGATGAAGCGCGTAGTAGTAGCCGGGCTTGTGGCTGTCGATGACTGGCATGTCGGTTGTTCGCGGCTGTTCGAGGTCGAAAATAGTTCGATCTGACACACTTCGCTCCAAAGTCTGAGATTCGCCGTCCGCGCATGAACGCGGCGCGGCTGATCATTCGTCGTCGTTTCCGTGCGTTGCAGCGATCATAGGACTGTTCATGTGATTCAGCAATACGGCGCACGTCGGCTCGCATCATGCTGGATTGCGCTCCTCGCTGTCAGACATGAGCGACTGACCGAATAGCGCTTTACAGGCGTTGCGACTAAATCTAGACTGACTGGCAGCGACGAACGAACCTTGTTGGTGCGGGAGCCTGGAGCGGAATGAACGAACGTGACGCGGCGCGACTTCTGGAAAACATGACTGACGCGATCAACAATCACGACCTTGACAGGCTGATTTCCTGCTTTCACACCGACTATCGGAGCGTTCAGCCTGCTCATCCCGAGCGATCGTTTACCGGTCAGCAACGAGTTGCGGGAAACTGGACCTGGGTATTCAAACAATACGCCGATTTCCAGGCCGTCGTTGTGGATTTTGCGTTTCGGGATTGTACAGTCTGGTCGGAATGGGTCTGGCGAGGAACAGACCCTGATGATGTTGAGGTTGAGGTACGCGGAGTCATGATTCTGACGGTTGAGGAGCAGCGAATACGATCTGGCAGGCTCTACATGGAGCCAGTGCGATGATGTGTCGCGCTCATATCGTTCAGTGAAACCCGTATGATTCGGCTGTGCACGCACGTCTAGACCGATGGAAGGTAAACCGGTGTCAGGACGAGCATTCATCTACACCCGCCCGGAACGCAATAAGAAAGGCGAGCTGGTTGATGATAACGACCAGCAGGCCGCGCGATGTCAGGATTACGCGCGAGAGAACGGGTACCGCGTTACGAAGGTTCTTCAGGAAGCTGAACACGGACCGGAAGATGAGCGAACCGAGCTCAAACAGCTGCGAAGCGCGATCTGGCGACGCCAGCTTGACGTGCTTATCGCCCCGAAGCCGGAAACGCTCTATCAGGATACGAATCGCCTGGTTCGACTGGCCCGAGAGCTATCGATGGTCGATGCGCGACTTGAGTTCGTTGATATCGACATCAATGATTACGCCTTTGACGAAGAAGCCTAGCACGATGACTCTCCCGGGAAAGGAACGACTTCGTGGGTGTCGACGCCAATAACGGCCCGTTTTTGCTGATGGCGGTTTTGTGCCAACGGGCCGATCAGGACCAGTACGGTTCATTCAATGTCATCAACGTTCTCGAGCAACTAGTAGTTGGGAGTGACGATCCGGGCGCTCCGGAAGAGTTTCCCGGCTTTCGCCTGGAAGCTCAGCTTGTCGTTTCACTCGCCTCTGGTGCCAAGCGCGGCGATTCAACGATCACGATTGAACCGACGGATCCGGAGATGAACCGGCTCGAGCCGGTGTCACAGGACGTTCGCTTCAGCGGGGAAGACCATCGGGTGACGATTGTTTCCAACGTCAGCCTCGACGTGGAGCATACCGGTGTCTACTGGTTCAACGTTCTCCTAGATGGAGTGTCCGCCAGCTGGATTCCCCTGCGAATCGGCTATCACCGCGGGCATCAGGAGCCATGGCTGAACCTGACGCCGAACTAAAAACTCATCGCCGAAGGCAGACAGCCGACGCGGATTGCTCATGGCGTCACCAGAGCGGCAGGATGTGCTGGGTCGGCATCCAGACATTCTCGGTAAACCAGATCGCCAGAATGATCAGGAGCGTGATTCCCGTCGGGATCCCGATAACCCACGCGGCGGAGCTCAGTAATCTGCGTGACGTCTCGTCGGGTGCTGCGACGCTGGCGGGGGTTACTGGTCGCATATCGTCTTCGGGCGTCCAGTCGGGAAACGCAGTCCGGAACCAGTCGCACGTTGGATACTCGCCGGAGCGGCAGAGCCTCGCGGCCTGATCGCGGCCGACCGGCTCCGCAGGATCCACCGCTGCGCAGACCGGCAGCCTGGCGCGGGCGCGTAGCGGCTGTCCCGGCGTGAGTTGCGGCAGTCGAAAACACGGGCAGACCCGGCGTTCAGTCCATTGTCCAGTCGATCTCGCAATCACAGATTCGTTCCGTTGCACCTTACGTTCAATCAGCGCGCTGATCGTAATCATAGTTCCCGGGTGGTTCGACTGCATGGACGGAGCGAAATCTGCACGCGATGCAACTCCCGTACGAGCCATTTTGCGCCTGATGATACGCTTCGGGAACTACACTCGCTGATAGGAACGCAAAAATGGAAGGCAGGGGGCGGATCACAATGTCTGGCGCCGTGGCTGAGATTGTCGAACAGGTCAGAGAGTCCCTTGAGCATCTGCGACATCCCAGACAACGTCCATTGATCATCGCGCTTTCCGGCGGCGTTGATTCGCAGGTGCTCGCGCATGCGCTCCTGCACATTGCCAGTGAAGAAGGCCCCGTCATTCATGCCATTCACGTGGATCACGGTCTCCGGCCGGCATCCGCCAGCGACGCGTCCCGCGTTCAGGCGATTTGTGACGCGTGGGACCTTTCCTGCCAGGTTGTTCAGGTTGATGTCGACGCCTGGGACCAGGTGATCGGTCAGGGAGTCGAGTCCGCGGCCAGGCACGCCCGCTATGCGGCGCTGGCCAGTGCGGCGATCGACAATGATACTGACACGATTGTTACAGGACATACCCTCGATGATCAGGTTGAAACCGTTTTACTGCGCCTCATTAGCGGAACCGGACTTGAGGGTGTCAGCGGAATGTCAGAGATTTCTCGCCGGCCGATTTCGCTGAA
>SKTL01000503.1 GCA_007122555.1 Thermomicrobiaceae bacterium
CGACGAGTTGTCCCACGTACATCACAGCCACGCGGTCACTGATGTGTTTCACGACACTCAAGTCGTGAGCAACGAAGAGGTAGGTCAGTCCGAGCTCGTTCTGCAGCCGCATCAGCAGGTTCAAGATCTGCGCCTGAACGGAAACATCGAGCGCGGATACCGGCTCGTCGGCGACGACCAGACGCGGATTCAGCGCCAGCGCTCGAGCGATCCCGACCCGCTGTCGTTGACCTCCGCTGAAGGCGTGTGGAAAGCGCGACAGGAATTCCGGTCTCAGGCCGACGACCTTCAGGAGTTCAGCGACTCGATCCGCCCGCTCGGACTTGTTGCCGATGCCGTTGACCAGCAGTGGTTCGCCGATGATGTCCATCAGCGTCATCCGGGGATTGAGCGACGAGAACGGATCTTGAAAGATCATTTGCATTTCTCGCCGGACGGGGCGCAACTGACTGCGATTCGCCCTCGCAAGGTCGATCACTCGTCCGTTTTCCCGGTGGAAGAGCATCTGTCCGGATGATGGGCTCATGGCGCGCAGGATGCAGCGTGATGTCGTCGTCTTCCCGCAACCGCTTTCGCCGACCAGCGACAGCGTCTCGCCAGAGCGAACGGTAAACGTGACGTCATCGACGGCGCGAACCTGACCTACCTCACGTTTCAGAAACCCGCGCTTGATCGGGAAGTACTTCTTGAGGTTGTTGACCTCCAGAATTGTCTCCCCGATGCGTTCGCTCGCAGTTGCGTGTTCCGTGCTCAACTCGTGTGACTCCACTGACGCTCTTCCTTTTCACTGTTGCCGGATCCGTCCACTCGTACGGCTCCCTCCGTGTAGAGGAAACAGCGAACCTCCTGGCCGGTTTTGCTCGTCACCGTCTGTGGTTGATCGACGTCGCACGTTCCGGGCATGTAGTCCGGACAACGGGGATGAAACGGACACCCTGACGGACGGTTGTACGGGTGCGGAATCGAACCGGTGATTGTTGGCAGCTCCACGCGCGACGGTTGATAGATGTTCGGAATCGAGCGAAGCAGCGCTTTCGTGTAGGGATGCTTCGGAGCGTAGAAGATCTCGTCGACGGTGCCCTTTTCAACTACCTGTCCGAGATACATCACAACGACGTCATCAGCCATCTCGGCGATCACCCCGAGGTTGTGGGTGATCAGCATGATCGCCATCCCAGTCTGCTCCTGCAGGTCCTGCATGAGCTCCAGAATCTGTGATTGAGTCGTCACATCGAGCGCCGTGGTCGGTTCGTCAGCGATGAGTAGATCCGGTTCGCAGGCGAGCGCCATTGCGATCATTGCGCGCTGACGCAACCCGCCGCTCATTTGAAACGGGAGCTCGTCCAGCCGTTCCTCAGGACGCGACACACCCACCATCGTCAGCAACTCGACAGCGCGTTCTCTGGCCTGCCGATCATCCATGGAGCGGTGCAACTGAATCGCTTCAACGATCTGGTTTCCGATTGTGTGAACCGGACTGAATGAGGTCATTGGCTCCTGAAACACCAGTCCGATCACCTCGCCGCGTATGTTCCGAATATCCTGGCCCGTGTCTGATAGCTCGGCGATCTCGATCTCGTCGATCTGGCCTGACCCATCGTTTCGTTCCTGCCGAAGGAGGATGCTCCCGCCGATGATTCGCCCAGGCGGGTCGATAATGCGCATCAGTGACCGCGCGGTGACACTCTTCCCGCAGCCGCTTTCGCCGACAATGCCGAGTGTCTTGCCTCGATGAATATCGAAACTCACCCCATCCACTGCCCGGACCAGCCCTTCATCGGTGTAGAAGTGCGTTTGCAGGTCGCGAACGGAAAGGAGCGGCGTTTCTTCATTCGCCATGCTAAAGGTCCCCTCTACATCCCGTACGGATCAGCGGCGTCACGAAGGCCGTCACCCAGAAAGCTGAATGCAAGAATGACGACGATGACTGGAATTGCCGGCAGCAGAAGCCAGGGAGTAATCGCGACTGCCTGGATATTCTGCGCTCCCTGCAGGAGTACACCCCAGCTCACAGCGGGCGGGCGTAGCCCGAGCCCCAGGAAACTCAGCGATGTTTCGGCGACGATCATCGCCGGGAGCGCCAGCGAGATCGCTGCGATAATGTGACTGAGCACCAGTGGTATCAGATGCACGAAGATAATCCGGAACTGACTTGCGCCGGCCAGATTCGCGGCCATCACGAAGTCTTCTTCTCGAAGCGCCAGGAGCCGTCCCCGAACGACGCGCGCGAGCTCGGTCCAACCGATCAACGCGATGATCAGCGTAATCGCGAAGTAGATACGCAGGATGCTCCAGTGATCCGGGACGGCGGCGGCCAGTCCCATCCAGAGCGGAATCGTTGGAATCGAATACAACAGTTCCATCACGCGCTGGACGACCATGTCTACCCAGCCGCCGTAGAACCCTGAAAGTCCGCCCATCACGACACCCAGGATAATCGATATCACCACGGCGATAAGACCAATCGTCAGCGAGATACGCGTTGCGTACATGAGTCGAGACCACATATCACGACCCTGGACGTCGGTTCCGAGCAGGAACACTGATTCGCCGATCTCCCGATCTCTCGTTCCGATGAGGTGCCGATTCGTCGGGATGAATCCGAGGAGGTTGTACTCGAACCCTTCAGCGAAAAACTCGAGCTCGATCTTGTCGTCAGGATTTGCGAAGTACTCGCGCTGGAACGTCTGCGGATTGCGTCTGCTGTCCAGCCCGAACACGTGCGGATTGAAACTCCCGTCGTCAAAGAGGTAGACGCGCTGAGGGGGCATCAGCGAGCGCTCGGCTTCCGATGCCTGCGGGCTGGTGTATGCGAGAAAATCGGCGAACACCACGACCATGTAGAAGCAAAGGACGACAATGCCGCCAATCATCGCCAGGCGATGCCGTCGGAAGCGCCACCACATGAGCTGGAATTGCGTCGCGACGGCGACTCGATCTTCTGCTTCGGAGCCTTCTGTTCCGATCTGACGAGCCGCCTCGGTATCGGCGTTGTAGTCCGCCCCCGCCCCGACGGTCGCTTCTGGACGGGCGATATCTGGATCGCGCGGCTCGTCCGGTTTTCGTGAGAGGTCTTCTTTATCAGCCATTATTCTTCCATCCGGATTCGCGGATCGATCAGCAGAAGGATCATGTCTGACAGGAACGTACCGATAATCGTCATGACTCCGAGGAGCAGAACGATAGCGCCCGCCAGGAACATGTCCTGTGATACAAGCGACGTCAGAAGCACCGGACCTACGGTCGGTAAGCTCAGTACAATCGAGACGATGACGCTACCGGAAACGATGAATGGAAGCATGTAGCCAATCGTGCTGGCGAGCGGGTTCAACGCCACTCGCACCGGATACTTTAAGATGAGGCGTGTCTCAGAGAGTCCCTTGGCGCGTGCAGTGACGACGTACGGCTTGCGCAGTTCGTCGAGCAGGTTGTTTCGCAAGACACGGATACCCTGCGCGGTCGCTGCAGTGCCGAGTACGATGGCCGGAACTGGCAAGTGAGTCAACAGATTCACGAATTTGCCAAAGCTCCATCCCTGTAGCTCATATTCGGCCGAGAATAAGCCCCCGACGTTCAACCCGAAGACCGACCAGCCTATGTACATAATCACGAGCGCGAACAGAAAGTTCGGGACCGCCAGACCCATGAAGCCGATCGTCGTTGCGATGTAGTCTGCGATCGAGTACTGCCTGACTGCCGAGAAGATACCGATAGGAAGCGCGATCATCCAGGTGAAAACGAGTGCGGCCAGAGAGACGACGACTGTGAGCGCCAGCCGGTCGCCAATCACTTCCCGTACAGGGCGTTGCCACTGCATTGACGTGCCGAGATTTCCGCGCAGGACCTGGCGCATCCAGAGTCCGTACTGGACGACAAACGGCTCATCGAGGCCGTAGCGGGCGCGAAGGTTTTCCGCCTCGGCCTCTGACACCGGGGTGCCGGTAGCCTGAAGTTGAGCGATGTACGAATCCACGTAGTCGCCAGGCGGTAGCTGGATAATTGCAAAGGACAGGATCGAGACAAGGAAGATCGTGACCAGCGAGAACATCGCCCGCCGGATAATGTATCCGAGCAACCGTCTCCTCCGTATCTAGCAATGCCGGGACGGAGCAATCCTGGCGATTGCTCCGTCCGATGGCCCGAATAGACAGGTTAGCTTCGGATGAAGAACGTCGGCGGCTGCGATGTGCATGGCGTCCGCACATGCTGGCCATTGGCCTGCTGCGCCGGGATATTGCCCATGTAGTTCTTCACGATACGGACACCCATGGCGGCCGGCGACAGCCCAACCGTTCCGATACTCCACTGCTCTTCCACG
>SKTL01000274.1 GCA_007122555.1 Thermomicrobiaceae bacterium
ATGACCATTCGCATCCCGCTCGCTATTCCACGCGAGGTCGAGGTCGAACAGGAAGAGCCGCATCCCCCGATTCTGACCACGCGGCACAACCCGGTCGGAAAGTGATCGAATGCCGCTCTGGATCTTCTTGCCGCTTTCGCTTGTCTGCGCCGGAGTCATTCTCCTTCGATACTGGAGCATTAACCGTCTTGCCGCCGGAATCGGCTGGGCGCTGCTGATTTCGGCGATCGGCGGATTCGGCAGCGGGCTGGCCCAGTCATTCGCCTGGTCCGGCTTCGTCTTCCTGTTTATCGCATCAGCAGGACTGCTTATCGTGGTCCAGGACGCCATCATGCGCCGGCAGAGTCGCCGGAAACGCAGGCAAGCGAGCTAACCCTTCGTTCTCCTTACTCCGAACGTTCTGTCAGACATCTGTATAATGCCCGGAATCTACATGGATGCTGAGAACTGGGAGGCGCCGCTGTGCGATCCGCTGATCTTCGACACGATTCACATATCGAATCAGATCTCCCGCGGCGCACTCGCCAGGAGAATCAGGAGTTTCTCGCTGGCAAACGCGAGGTTGATCTGTACGTCCGGACCTACAATACGCTGCTTCGCAGCACGGGACCGATCAAGGTCGAAACCCTGGCGCCCGCCCACATCAATATCCAGTCATCGCTGCACGCGGGCGCAACCGAGGCGACCCCGGATATGAACGCATTTATGTACAGCACCATGCGGCTTCCCAGTTCGATCGTTCAAACCAGGCACATTGCGCTCGGACAGTCGCCATACGTGTTCGCGCGGCACGGCTATGACGGGCTTGAGAACTGGCAGCCAGTCACCGCCCCTGGTCGACGCCGGCGCTGGTACGACAACAATCAAGGCACGCTTGCCGTCTATGTCGCCTCGACCTCGGATCTCGACGATCTGGTTCCCACAATCGTCGCCTGGCAGATCGAGTGGAACAAGATGCACCAGATCTTTCAGGAATCTCCAACGCTCACGGAGATGGTCCAGTCACAGGACATCACCGAACAGGACGAACCGAAGATTCGCGAAGCACTCGGCATGAGCGAGCGCGACTGGGAGCGCTTGAAAAACGCGTGGGGAGAGCTGTTCGTCGAAAACATGCGCCAGATCGCGACACATCGCAAACGAATGACGATCCAGATGCACGGTGGGACATATGTCGGGTACACTCGAAGCACGCGCACCTGGTGGCGTCCGATCGAACGCTTTCTGCGGGACAACGATCTCGCCGATCGACCCCTCTACTTCGTCTCGTCAAACACCCACAGTATTGTCAATACGCTGTCCGGTACCGCCCGCCGGCGTCGGGATCGGCTCATCGAGTATGTCGAGCAGTGCAAAGATCCGGAACTGATCGAAGAGCTCGAGAAGCTGCGCTCCGGGGACACCCGAAGTAGCTGGGACAACTTTCTCTATTTCAGTGCGCGCCAGTACTATCACCAGAATCCGCTCGAGCGGCGCGAACGCGACCTCGAGGAAAAGGCCCGGGGAATCACCTCGATCGACCCCGGGGCGGTCCTCGATGCCGACACCCAGATCATCGAGATCAACAAGCTCAACGCTGACGACTTCGATCCACGCTTAACTATGCTCGGATCGATCGACCCGACCGTCAGCGACGCCGTGATCGTGAACATCAATTACCCGCTCGGCATGAGCGCGTACCATATCCTGAACCAGATCGCGATCAACACCCATCAGCTTCAGGGTGTCTACATCCTGGGCAAGGCGGCCACGCTCAACGCCCGTATCGGCGACGTCATGCTCTCGGACGTCGTCTATGACGAGCACAGCGGCAACACCTACTGGTTCAAGAACGTCTTCGCCTCGGAGGATTTCTCGCCGTTTCTGGTCTACGGCTCCGCGCTCGATCACCAGCGCGCGGTCACCGTCCTCGGCACCTACCTGCAGAACCGTGAGTATCTCGATTTCTTCTACCGCGAGAACTTCACCGTGGTCGAGATGGAAGCCGGTCCGTACCTGAGCGCAACCTACGAGGATGCCTTCCTGACCCGGTTCGGCCACAACGAGAATGTCAATCTTGTGGAGTCGCCGTTTGATCTCGGCATCATCCACTACGCATCTGATACGCCGTACACGCGCGCGCAGACACTCGGCGCCCGCGGACTCTCCTATTACGGCATGGATTCAACTTACGCGTCAACATTGCTGATCCTCCAGCGGATTTTTCAGTTGACGGGCGTGTTGAACACCAGTAAATCGCGCTGAACCAATCCGGGATGAGCCCGGCGCAATGACTGATTCACTATCCAGCGGAACGGAGCGGGATCATGATGCGGCTCAGTCACATTCGACTCCTGACGAACCAGTTCCCGGAGATGTTCCGGTTCTATCACGATGCGCTGGATCTCCGCGTTCGATGGGGAGACGAGCATGGCGTGTACGCTGATCTTGATACGGGAACTGGCGTCGATATCGCATTGTTTTCACGGGAGCGAATCGCCGAGATTGTCGGAACGAGCGACAAGCCCCAGTACACGGCTGCGCAGGATCCCATTATGCTCATCATCGCTGTCGATGACGTCGATTTTCGGGCCAACCGGCTGATCGAACATGGAGCGAGACTCGTCAACCCGCCGGCGGATCAGCCGGACCACGGCATCCGATCGGCTCATCTGCGCGACCCGGACAGCAACCTGATCGAACTCAACAGCGAGTTGCCGCAATCTCGCTGGTCGGAGACCCTGAAACAGCTCAACCGACGGGTTAACCGGGATGAGCAATAGTCAGCCAAGAGACTTCACCGCATTTGCAGCAGGCCATGATCGTCGCTATCCCGGTATCTGGAACGGGTCGGAGATTCGGTCCGTCACGGCTTGTATCCCCCATACACCGCGTGGCCGGCCCTGAGCCAGAAGCACCCGATCCCGGTGAAACCGATCTCCTCAAGCCATCGCAACTGATCGGACAGCAACGACGGCATGTCGAACTCTACGTCCGGCGTCCGGTAATGATTCCATCCGTCCTGAAACAGCTCGAATGCATGCAGCGACCCGGTCCGGGCGAGGGACTGCTCGCGGACATCGCGATCCCATTCGTTGGCCCACGCGTCAGCTACCTGTTCGGTCGGCGGATGTACAAGATCCGCGATCAAGAGCGCTCCCCCTGGCGCGAGATGTTCAAACAAGCGGGCAAACAAGGCGCGCTTGCCGGCGTCATCGAGATGATGGATCGCCAGCGAGGAGACGATGCAACGAAACCGGCGCGGCAACTCGTCCAGCCAGTCAGTCTGGAATAGATCAAACGCGCGCAAATCGATCTGATAGGCATATTCTCCCAGGTTCTCCGCTGCTCGGGTGAGCATCGACTCCGAACCGTCCAGCAGCGTCATCTGAGCCTCTGCATACCGCTCGAGAATCGCCTTACTGAGCTTCCCCTCTCCACAGCCGATATCGACGCCCATGAAGTGCTCGCCGGGCTCCGCCGGGATCAGGTCACAGATCAGTCGCGCCTGCTCTTCGCGGGATGGAACCACCAGATCGGAAAGCTCCATGAACTTCTGCGAATCATCCTCGGACCAGGTTTCTCGATCGCTCATCGAGCTCTCCATGATCTTCTCGTCAAGCGCCGAGCATCTCCGCCAGCACCGGACTTTCGAACTCGCTCGCCAGGATATCCATCAGGACGACATCATGCTGTTTTCCACCGAACTGCCAGCACTCCCTCAATCGTCCAGCCTCCCGGAAACCCGCCTTCTCGTAGACGCGAATCCCCGCCGCGTTGAACGCAACGCACTTGAGCCAGACGTGATGCAGCCCGAGCATCGTGAAGCCGTAATCCAGGATCAGCTTTGTCGCCTCGGAGCCGTAACCCTTTCCCTGTCTGGAACGCTCTCCGATGATCAGTCCGAACTCCGCGCTCCGATTTGGCGATCGAACACCGGTCAACCCGACGTTGCCGACCGGATCACCGGTCTCGCATTCGTAGACTGTGAAGAGCGCCTGAGAGTTGTCGCTCCTGACCACCTCAATCCAACCTTCCTCATCCTCGTCAGTCATCGGGAGCCCGACATCGTTGATGATCGCCAGGGTGGTCGCGATACGCAGATCGTTGACCCATCGCCGATAGACAGGGGCGAGATCCCTTCGAATCTGGCCGAGATATACCTGTTCCCCGGGAACGATGATGTCCCCTTGCGGACTCGCACTGTTCATGGTCGCCTCCCTTTACCGGGTGGAACACCTAGAACGCCAGATAGTGAATCAACTCTTTCACGTGCGCCTTCGCGTCGTCCACATAGACGAACTCGTCGGC
>SKTL01000167.1 GCA_007122555.1 Thermomicrobiaceae bacterium
CAGCCTGGAGCAATCCCTGGAGCGTTCGATCCCCGTCCATCAGATGTGGGTCCTTCCGTAGTTTTCGCCCATCAGCGCACGGCGGAAGACGGGCGGGAAAGAAAACGCCGATCCGGACTCATTGCCGAATCGGCAGATGACGTGTGCCGTGTCTGTCCACAATAAGACGTGATGATCGCTGTGTCAACTGCCGTATCAACAATTGAAACAGCTCGCTCGCAATCGATCCCTCATCGGGATTTCAGGCGCGATGACGTGATCGGTGCACCTGGGATTCATCCCGCGGACCGCGCCTCGATCCGCTGATGGGCGTCAAACAGGTTGTCCGGATCGTACTTCGCCTTGATGCGTTGCAGCCGCTCGAGATTCTGGCCATATGCGCCATTGTCGACGTTCTCACCATCGTCGCCTTGCAGGTAGTTGACGTAGACGCCACCGTTGGAAAAGGGCTGCATAGCGCTGTGGAACGCGCGAGCCCAGTTGATCACCTCTTCGTCATTCGCCGGATCTATCCAACCGCCGAGGATGCCCATGTTGCAGAACGCGCTCCGGTGCGGGAACGCAGTCGCCGCCGGGTCGACGCGGTTGATGGCGCCGCCCATTACTTCGAACATCACGGCTGATATTTCTCCAGGCTTGTTTCCGATGCAGCTGATGGCGGTACTGATCGCATCGTCGGAGAGTTCATCAAGATAGGTCGACTTCATGTAGTAGCGAGCGCCGTCTGGATTGCCGGCATCGAATGCGGACTGAAGCGCTACGTACGGCATCGGCATGATCGCCGCGAGGATCGGGTCGCCGTATTCGGCAAGCGGTTGCAGAACTTGCTGTCCGGTCTCCTGGTCGCCCGAGTAGTTGGCAATGATGCCGACCGTCAGGTTACCGTGGTGCTCTTCGGGAAACGGCGGGACCGGCGGGATTCTGATTATCACGCAGTTGCCGCCAGCCTCGTCGGGTGCGTTGCTGAAGAAGTCCCGGAAGAGTCGCAATGCTCCGGCCGCCTGTTCGAACGGATAGAAGACCTGGGCGGTCATGATCTCCGGGCCGACAGGATACAGTTGAAATTCGAAGAGCGTGACGACGCCGAAATTGCCGCCGCCTCCCCGCAGTGCCCAGAGCAGATCCGCGTTTTCGGTTTCGCTGGCGCGAACAAGCTCGCCTGCCGCGGTGACGACATCGGCGGCGATCAGGTTGTCGCAGGAGAGTCCGAACCGGCGCGCCAAATGTCCGTTGCCGCCGCCGAGCGTCAGTCCCCCTACTCCGGTTCGGGAATCGACGCCCGCCGGCGTGGCCAGGCCGACCTTCTGCGTTTCCTGATCGAGATCCCCCAGTCGGGCGCCGCCCTGACCCGAAGCGATTCTCGTGTCGGGCTGGACAGTCACCGATCTCATCTCCGAGAGATCGATCATCAGGCCGCCTTCGGCGACCGCTTTGCCTGCGAAGCCGTGCCCGCCGCCTCTGACGGTTACCGGCAGTCCTGTCTTGCGGGCGTAACGAACACAGCTGATGACGTCATCCTCGTTCCGGCATTTCGCGATGATCGCCGGACGCCGATCGATCATTCCGTTCCAGAGCCTGCGTTCTGAATCATATTCGGGGGTCTCAGACGTCATCAGCTGACCGTTGAGTTGTTTCGCTAATGTGTCGACAGGAATCTGAGTAGCCATTCCTTGGTCCTTTCCCTCTACCGGCGCTCGACTGGGCGACCGACAGACACACGCATCTGACCAGCCCATGCGGGCGCCCGGATTGCTTGCGTGAACGCGTTACAGGGAAAGAGTAGGTCTACGAAGGGTGATCGTCCTCGGTCGCAACACCCAATTGGGCGAGGCGATGAACTGGGTGCTTTCACCCACGTTTGTTTCTAGTCGCGATCAAGCGTCGCCTGAAAGGACGAGTCGTGGACAACCCGCGCGACGGCTGCAGTGCGGGATTCAACGTCCAGTTTCTTCAGGATGTTCGAAACGTGACGCATGACTGTGCGGTGAGAGATGAAGAGCCGGTTGGAGATTCGCCGGTCGCTCAATCCCTGCACCAGCAGCCCCAGGACTTCCTGTTCGCGCCGAGTCAGCCGGTCGAGATCGTTTCGGTCTGACTTCGAAAGGCTGTCCTGGAGAATCCGGATCCGATCCAGCGTGGGCTGGGCTCCGAGCTCATCGCACGCCTCCATCGCCTCCGCGAGCTGTGACTGCGCCTGATCGGGTTGTTCTTCGCTGATGCTGAGCTCGGCCATGGCGATGAGGGTGAGCGCCCGTTCAAATGGCGCCTGACAACGTGTCGCCAGCTTGAGCGCCGCCGTGAGGTGTTGTCGCGTCTCCTCGAAGTCATGGTGTTTTCGAGCCAGCGAGCCCAGGAGACGGGAAGCCGCAATCAATACGAGGGGTTGATGCGGATCGCTCGCGAGCTCGTGCGCGTCTTTCGCCAGTTTCCATGCAGCGTCTAGATCACCCTGGAGAGCCTGAATCCTGGCCTGGAGCAATCTACCTGCGGCCCGGCCTCCCTGTCCGTCCAGCGTGTCGAGCAACTGATCGTGGGCGAGCATCCATCGTCTCGCCTGGTCGAGCTCTCCCCGCTCGATCGCCAGCCCGGCCGCGATTCGTTGGACATAACCCGGCAGAATGTGGATCTGCACATCGGCGCCGGTATTGGGTCCATCCGGGAGCATGAGATCGATGAGCTCCTGCGCCTGCCGGAAATTTCCCATGTACCAGAAAAGCTCGCTCCGGGCGGTCATGCTCAATTGCCAGCAGTCGACGAACGTCGGCTCCGGCGTCGATTCGATCAACGCGGTGAGTTCGTTCCAGCGACCCGCATGAAGCAGGTAGAACTCGTACCCGAACATCGAGTTATAGTCTTCGAGAATCCCGGAATCGCTTGTCATGGCGTGATTGATCGCGGCGACCAGTTGCGCGCGTTCACGCACGTGGTCAGCGCGGTACGGGAAGTGGTTGGCGACGAGCTCAAAGCTGGCGGTCATCACCCGATAGGGATCCTCGGGCGACAGAATGACGTCAATCAGGCGAAAGGCGCGACGTCCCGGTTCGGCGTGACCCATCGCCGACATGGCGAAGCCCGCCGCCTCATATCCGTGCAGATTGTAGCTGGTCGTCTGTCCTACGTTGAGGAGCGATTCGCGATCTCTGGCCGCTCGCCAGTCAACCGGCAGAAATCGCTCGGCGGATGCCAGCGCCTCCCGGTAGTCGCCGGCGCCCGCCTGAAACGCGGCGAGCACTCCGCTCATACCCTGGAGCGGATGCTCCCGGATACGCTCCGGCAGGAGCGCTGGAGTTGAAGTCTCCAGTCGCTTCATCGCCTCGGGTCGGGCCGCAAGTGTTTCAACGCTATCCCTGATCATCCGAACCCCGATGAGCATGTCTCCGAGGCAACAGAGGTTTATCCCGCGGAAGTACGAGGATAATGCCGCCACGCCGATGTCGCCATGCTCCTCAGCGGCGGATCGGGCGGCATCGAGGTACTCGTTGCTCCGTTCAGGATTAATCAGATTGCCTGTCTGACCGATCTTCAGCAGGAGCGGAGCAACTTGTTCGCTTCTTCCATGGCTCCTCCGGACCATCTCCAGCGCCGACGAGAAGCGTTCGAACGCCTCATTGTAGGCGAAGCGCCGCTCTGCCTGCTCCCCGGCGCGGACAAGCCAGTCAATCGCTCGCGTATCCCCCGCCTGACGAAGATGGAACGAAACAACGTCCGGATCAGGCCGCTCGCCTTCCATCAGCAGTTCAGCAATCCGCGAGTGACGCGAAGCTCGCTCTGGCAGCCCAAAGCTTTCGTAGATAGCCTCTCGCACGAGCGCGTGTGAAAAGGTGACGCTGTCGGCTCCAGCGCCTTCGCAGATGAGGCCGGAATCGAACGCCTGTTGGATGGTATCCGGGGTCAACCGGTCACCTGTCGCCGCATTCCACAATGGGATCGGAACGTTGTGTCCGATTACCGCGGCAATCTGAATCGACAGAGCCGTCGCATCATCCAGTTGCCAAAGCCGCCGTTCGATCGATTGACGAACAATGTCCGGGACTATCGCGCGGTGCAGTTCCTTCGGCTCCCAGCGGTTATCCCGATGTTGCAGCACTCCCTCTAGCTTTAACGAGCGCAAGAGTTCCGTGAAGTACAACGGATTTCCGGAGCTCCGGTTGAAAAGTTCAACGGATACCATTGCCAGATCGTCATCGCCCATCGGGCAAGTGCGTTGCAGATAGGTCCGGATTGCGTCGAGCTCCAGTCGACGAAGCTCGATTCGTTCCGCTGCCGACTCGCGCACAAGGTCCGGCAGG